>NZ_JBNJOI010000019.1:0-66454 GCF_050113675.1 Vibrio sp. TRT 21S02 | reverse complement strand
TTGAAGCCGAAGCTTCTAATTGGATTATCATCAACGAGTGCCCACACAGATTGATAGGTTTATATTGTTAAAGAGCTACTCTTCTTTGTGATTCGTATCACTTCGGAAGAGGCGGCCATTCTAGCGATTTAAGTTTTAGTGTCAACCACTTTTTTCAAACTTTTTTCAAGCACTACTGCTTGGCTAGTAAACCGTGTCGACTTCGCTTGAACCCTTGTGAGCTCTTGCCCTGTCGACGAGGAGGCATTATAGAGATCGCGCTCACATTGGCAAGCGTTATTTAAAAAAAAACACAAAAACAGTGTTTAAGCGCTGACTTTTCATTCAAAGCCTTATTTATCCAACTTTACCCCAATATAACAAACACATTACCCACAGAGTTATCCACAATTGTTTTTCTTTAAACAAAAAAGGGTCGCTTTCGCGACCCTTCTTTTCTATATATAAGCAAACCGATCAGATTCCCGAACCATCTTGCTCTCTATCATCTTCATGAAGACCACACTCACGCTTTAAACCAAAGAAGCGAGTTTCTTCTTCACTCATACCGGGTTCCCACTTTTTCGTTGTATGAGTATCACCAACGGAAAGGTAACCTTCATCCCAAAGTGGGTGATAAGAGAGTCCATGCTGATCTAAATAGTAATGTACGTCTTTGTTGGTCCAATCGATAACAGGTAAAAACTTGAATACACCATTTTGGATAGAGAGAATCGGCAAACTTGCTCTTGATTTGGATTGCTCACGACGTAAGCCCGAGAACCAAGTACCAACTTCTAATTCATCTAGAGCTCTGCGCATAGGCTCTACTTTATTTATCTTGTTGTACTTTTCGATTCCATCTATACCTTGCTCCCACAATTTCCCATAACGCGCTTCTTGCCAATGAGCACTTTCAGCCGCACGGTAAACTTTTAAATTCAGAGTGAGTTGTTCACTGAGCTGATCAATGAAGCGATATGTTTCTGGAAACAAATACCCAGTATCAGTGAGAATGACTGGAATGTCAGGTTGTTGCTGAGTAACTAAATGCAACATCACCGCAGCTTGAATACCAAAACTCGATGAAACCGCAAATTGCCCTTCTAGATTTTCTAACGCCCAAGCAACACGTTCTTGGGCTGTAAATGTTTCCAACTCACCATTAATTTGTGCAAGACGAAGGATTTGCTCCGTCTTAGTTAATGAAAGTAGCTCTGCTAGCTTCGGTTTGGAGGCAATAGAATCAAGCATGCAAGTCCCTCTTAGATACTTTGACTTCTTCGATGATGCCAGCACGGATAGCAAAATCACCAAATCCTTCGCCAGCTTCACGCTCTTTAGCCCAACGGCCTACTAGCTGATCAATCTCTTCTAGTATCTGTTTGTCTGTGATGTTCTCTTTATACATCTTTGGAATACGTGTACCTGCACGGTTACCACCTAAGTGAAGGTTGTAACGGCCAGGAGCTTTACCTACTAGGCCAATCTCAGCCAACATTGCCCGACCACAGCCATTTGGACAACCGGTAACACGAAGAATGATGTTGTCTTCTTCAGGTAAACCATGTTTCTCAAGGATGCTTTCTACATCGGTTACAAATTGAGGCAGAAAACGTTCAGCTTCAGCCATCGCTAATGGACAAGTAGGGAATGCCACACACGCCATTGAGTTTTTGCGCTGCTCACTCACGCTGTCATCAATCAAACCATGCTCGCGGGCAATCTTCTCAATCTTGGCTTTCTGGCTCTTAGCCACACCAGCAACAATTAAGTTCTGGTTGGCCGTCATACGGAAATCACCTTTATGGATTTTGGCAATTTCAGCAACACCGGTTTTCAGTGGCTTACCCGGGAAGTCCAGTAGACGACCGTTTTCGATAAACAGTGCTAAGTGGTGCTTACCATCGATACCTTCAACCCAACCGATGCGGTCACCACGATCTGTGAACTCGTATGGACGACTATCGCCAAACTTCACACCAGCTCGCTTCTCGACCTCTGCTTTAAACACATCTATACCAACACGGTCTAGTGTGTACTTAGTTTTAGCATTCTTACGGTTTGAACGGTTACCCCAATCTCGCTGAGTTGTTACGACTGCAGCTGCAACATCAAGTGTCTTTTCTAATGGAACAAAGCCAAAGTCATCGGCACGGCGCGCATAAGTAGATGTATCACCGTGAGTCATTGCTAGACCGCCACCGACTAGGACATTAAAGCCCACCAGCTTGCCATTCTCACCAATCGCCACGAAGTTCAGATCGTTAGCATGAACATCAACATCGTTCTGCGGCGGAATCACAACCGTTGTTTTGAACTTACGAGGTAGATAGGTCTTACCTAGAATTGGCTCATCATCGTCGGTTGTTTCTACCTTTTCACCATCTAACCAAATTTCCGCATACGCTTTAGTCTTAGGTAATAGATGTTCACTGATCTTTTTCGCCCATTCGTAAGCTTCTTGGTGCAACTCAGATTCAACTGGGTTAGTGGTACATAGTACGTTACGGTTTACGTCACCCGCTGTCGCTATTGAATCTATACCAATGCTGTTTAGAGTCTGGTGCATGAGCTTGATGTTAGGCTTAAGCACTCCATGGAACTGGAACGTTTGACGTGTAGTCAGACGGATACTGCCGTAAAGCGAATGTTCAGTTGCAAACTTATCAATCGCCAACCACTGCTTTGGCGTAATGATGCCACCTGGCATACGTGCACGAAGCATCACGTTATGTAGTGGTTCCAGTTTTTGCTTAGCACGCTCGTTGCGAATATCACGGTCATCTTGCTGGTACATACCGTGGAAACGAATTAACTGGAAGTTATCTGCAGTAAATCCACCCGTAATACGGTCTTGAAGATCCTGTTCGATCGTACCACGTAAAAAATTACTCTGAGTTTTTAGGCGTTCGTTATCCGAAAGAGGTCCTAGAACTTCGCCCAATACTTCCTGCTTATTGCTCATTAGTACACATCCCTTTGGTAACGTTTTGCTTTACGTAAGTCGTTAATAAATTCTTCTGCATCATCACGAGACATCTTGCCTTGTTGTTCCGCGACAATAACTAGTGCTTCATGGACATCTTTAGCCATACGAGTTGCATCACCGCATACATAGATGTATGCACCTTCTTGGATCCACTGCCACACTTGCTCTGCATTTTCTAAGATACGATGTTGTACATAGATTTTTTCAGATTGGTCACGACTAAACGCGACATCTAAACGGTTAAGTACACCTGACTTTAAGTACTTTTGCCATTCAACTTGATACAGGAAATCTTGAGTGAAGGTACGGTCACCAAAGAATAACCAGTTCTTACCTTCAGCATCACGATTGTCACGTTCTTGAATAAAGCTACGGAAAGGAGCAATACCTGTTCCCGGACCAACCATGATCACTGGCGTATTGTCATCTTGAGGAAGCTTGAAGTTATTGTTGTTCTCGACAAACACCTTAACCTCACCGCCCTCTTCTAGACGTTGAGATAGGAAGCTCGACGCACCACCAAAGCGTTTTTCATCACCTTGGTCATATTCAACCAAGCCCACTGTTAGATGAACTTCTTCATCTACCTCTGTTTGGCTTGATGCAATTGAATATAAGCGAGGAGTTAAACGACGCAGTAAACCAACAAGTTCTTCTGCTGTTAACTTAGTTTTCTTCTCAGCAAGTACATCGACTACCTGAGTGTTACCTGCGTATTCTCGTAATTTGTCTTTGTCATCCACCAGCTTTTGCAGTTTCTTACTACCAGATAGCTCTGCAAATTTAGTGACAAGCTGCGGATTTGATGCAGTGATTTCAAACTTACTCACAAGTGCACTATGAATAGATAAGCTTTCGCCATCAATTTCAATACTCTCAACACCAGACAAACCAACCTTCGCTAAGATTGCATTCGCCAGATCAGAACTGTTTTCAAACCAAACTCCAAGCGCATCACCCGGCTGATAAGTTAACCCTGAACCATCAAGGTCAATTTCCACATGACGAACATCTTTACCTGAATCTCGGCCTGTGATTTTCTGACTCGTTAATAACGTAGCCGTATAGGGGTTTTGCTTATTAAAAGCCGAGTGTCCGGGAGCGGCTTGTCCTACAGGTAGCTGAACCACTTCTGCTTCAGGCCCTGCAGCTAAATCTTCTTTGACAGCACTAAGTGCTTTGCTTCGCCACTCTGCAGCTGATGCTTCATAATCAACATCGCAATCGATGCGTTCAATAAATGACGTCGCCCCTAGCTTGGCAAGGTAAGCATCAAAATCTTTTCCTGTTTGACAGAAGAACTCATAACTAGAGTCACCCAAACCAATCACACCATATTTTAGGTTTGGTAACTTAGGCGCTTTCTTTGACTGCAAAAACTCATGGAGCTCAATGGCATTATCAGGGGCCTCCCCTTCACCATTGGTTGACGCGACAACAATAACATGCGTCTCTTTAGCTAGATTTTTACCTTTGTAGTCACTCGCATCAAAAAGCTCGACCGCAATACCTTGCGCTTTCGCCTCTTGCTCTAAGGCTTCAGCCACGCCTTTGGCATTGCCAGTCTGTGAAGCAAAGATAATCGACAACTTACCTGCTGGCTTTGCAGCAACGGCAGCCGCCGCTTGATTAATTGGTGCAGCAGCAGCCATCGGCTGAGCTTGAGAAAGGCCCCAGAAATATCCACTCACCCACGCCAGTTGCTGAGGAGATAAATCAGCTACGGTTTGTTGAAGCGTGTTGAGTTGTTGATCATTTAGAGGACTGGCGATCGCCGGTAATTCTTGTGATTGTGTGTTTCCGCTAGAAGACACATTCTTGTTTAAAGACATGGTCACGACATCCCTATTCATTGCGTGATGATAGATTAACCACTCTCTTTAATAACAAGAAAGAATAGAAGTGAATGTTTTATAACTTTTTGAATTAAGAAAATGCGTTTACCCAAATCGGGAATCCACTATTTTGCTTCTACCCGCACTTGCTTAAAGCCCACAGCCATAGCTGATTTAGATGCGAGATCTAAATCCATGTAATGGCACTCTTCACCATGCGAATCTGTCAATAATACAAAGCCGCCCCGAGCGTGACGAAATTCCACTATCCAGCATCCTTCTTGTGCAGATGGTTCAATAATGGCTTCCACTAATTTTTGCTCTCGATACAAATTACGTAATTCGGTAATAGTCATTCGCTGCAGATCCTTGCTTGTATCTCCCCTTTCTAAGCATGGCTCAAGTGAAAAAAAGAGCACAAAAAAATCCTACTTTATAAAAAATAGATATAAAAAAACGCCGCTTATAAAGCGACGTTTTAATCAATTCAATCTAAGTTTTAGAAACTAAATTCAGCGCCTAAGAACCAACCATCGGCAAAAATAAACGGTTTGCCCAGCTCTGGCTCTCGAAATGTTTCAGATTCTAAGTCAATGGCTCGGTAACCACCACGAAAAGCAATCTGGCTGTTTTTAAGTGGAAGACGGTATTGGATACCTGCAATCAAATCCGTACTCTTGATACCACTGCTGTCGCCAAAGTTCATCTCACCAATAATGTCAAAATTGGTATTTGGCACCGTCAGTTCTGCATAGCCATACCAAGCCCAAATCACTTCATTAAATGTCGCACTCTGCTCGGTATGAGCATTGATGTATTGCGTATTGGCTAAATCACTGACCGTCACACCCGCATCAAAATGCATTAAGTCATGCTCTAGGATGCGGTAATAGAATGTCAGATCGTACTTATCGAAAGCCATGTAGTCTGAATCAACACTTGAGTAACGGAATCGAACATCTGGAACATACGCAAATGAGTGTTCGATAGATGCATAAACACTCGGCGTATTGTCATTGTCGCGTCGTACTTCATTGACCTTGGTATTTGGCCACCACATTTCTGCGCCTACTTTAGCTTCAATTGAGGATTCAGCCATTACTGGTGCAGCAGAGACTGCAGCGACCGTAGCTAAAGCAAGAGCCAATTTGTTATTCATGAAATTCAACACTCCCAATACAGGTATTACGCACCTAAATTCGTGCATGTCCAATAATGGCGCAAATAGTACCACATTCTAATCAGTGGTTAATCTTAAAACGTGATTAACTTTACCTTGGGCTATACACATAGTTTTTGAAAAACCAAATACCCAGCGCAATGACTATCAGCCATGGGATTAATTTTATCACTACGCCTACCATACCAAGCACGACCATCACGACCAAAGCAAGGCCTGTTGCAGCAAATACTGAAAACATGGTGATCCCTGTGACCAATAACGTAGCAACAAACACAAACAGGAAAATTAGCTCAAACATAACTTGTCTCCTTCTTAGTTACTTGAACTAAAGCAGAAAACGAGCCAAAGTTATCACTTTGTTTTTAACCAATTGATTTTTAATCATTAAAAATATAAAAGCCGAACTTCAATAAGATGTTCGGCTTTTGTTGTGGTTAATTTGACCAGCATAGATGGTAAATTTTACACATCTAACTCTTTTGGAATTTTTGATAATGCGGTTTGTACCACCTCAATACCCGAACCCGGTTTATGCGCATTCTCACTAATATAGCGACGCCATTGACGGGCTCCAGGCATATTTTGGAACAATCCCAACATATGACGCGTAATATGACCTAAGTAAGCCCCTTGAGAAAGCTGTTGTTCAATATACGGATACATCTCTTCAACAACCTCAGTACGCTTTTTAACTGGCTTGTCTAAACCATAAATTTTCTGATCGACTTCAGCCAAAAGATAAGGATTCTGATACGCCTCTCTTCCTACCATAACACCATCTAAGTGCTGTAGATGAGTTTGCGTTTCTTCTAACGTTTTAACACCACCGTTAACGGCTATCACTAAATGAGAGAAATCTTTCTTTAGTTGATACGCTCGAGGATAGTCTAGCGGCGGAATTTCACGGTTTTCCTTTGGACTCAAACCGGATAGCCAGGCTTTACGAGCATGAATAGTAAACTGTTCACAACCGCCTTTCTCAGAAACAGTCGAAACGAAATCCGTTAGAAACTGATACGAATCTTGATCATCAATGCCGATACGAGTTTTAACCGTCACCGGGATATCAACCACTTCTTTCATTGCCGAAACGCATTGCGCCACCAGCTCAGGCTCTGCCATTAAACACGCACCAAAGCGACCATTTTGGACGCGATCAGAAGGGCAACCAACATTCAAATTAATCTCATCATAACCTCGCTCAGCTGCTAGCTTCGCACAGGTAGCTAAATCTTGAGGGTTTGAACCACCTAACTGAAGTGCGATTGGATGCTCTTCTTCGTTGTAAGCAAGGAAGTCCCCTTTACCATGAATAATGGCGCCCGTTGTGACCATTTCGGTATACAGCAAAGTTTCATTGGTCAGCAAACGGTGGAAGTAGCGACAATGACGGTCAGTCCAATCGAGCATAGGGGCAATGCTGAAACGAGAAGAAGGAAAATTCATAATTAAAACCTTAAAAATCAACAATATAGAAATATGTCATATCGATTTTGCAATGACCTATTTCTGCATATTTTGTCCGGTTTTAACTTAAAAAGTCCCTGAAGGGATCAATTTAGGGACTTTTAGGGACACGAAAAGCAGAAATCTTCATGCGAATTTGGGTCGAGGATTATACAGCCAAGGTCACATTTCGCCAAATCTGCACCGCCACCATTGCAAGCGTCTTTGCCACAACCCAACTCAGAGGAAATTATTGTGGCAACGATTAGTATTGAAAAAGTAGCGAGTAAGCAAGGGACTCGATACAAAGCACGGGTACGAGAAGCAAGGAATGGAAAACGTCTGTTCGAAAAATCGAAAACATTCGGCAAAAAGAGCGATGCCAATAAGTGGGCAAAACAGTTAGCTAAAGAGTTACAAGAAGATGGCATCCCCTCGATTGAATCTAGTGCGAAAGAAATTTTGATTGGTGACTTAATCACGCTCTACCTTGAAGACCCCATCACTTCTCGCGATCTGGGACGCTCCAAGTCCGCAGTATTAAGGCGGTTACGCTCGTATGACATTGCACTTGTTCCTGCGCATCTGTTGACCGCAACACACCTAGTACAACATTGTCGTGTAAGACTGGCAGAGCCATCGGCACCGACACCACAGACTGTCTATCAAGACATCACATACCTACGTAGCGTGATCAACGTGGCAGGGCCAATGTTTGGCTACAACGCTAACGTACATGCACACAATGAAGCGATACCGACATTGATTAAATATCGTCTTATTGGGCGCAGTGAGAAACGAGATCGACGTCCAACTGAAGTTGAATTGAGCCTAGCTGAGCAAGGGCTTAGAAAACGAGAGAGCCACCGAGCCTCATCCATTCCTCTCGTCGATATTTTTCACATTTCGCTTTCAACTTGTATGCGCCTTGGCGAAATTACGCGGATCAGGTGGGAGGATTTTGATGAGAATGCAGGTACTGTGGTCATTCGAGATCGAAAAGACCCACGGCAGAAAAAGGGCAATCACTGCACTATTCCGTTATTTAGTGACGCTATTGAGATCATCAAACGTCAACCAAGAATAGATTCATGCATCTTTCCCTATAAATCTACCTCGATTGGTGCTGCGTGGCAGAGAATGTGCCATGAGCAGGGCATTGATGATCTTCATTATCATGACTTACGAGCTGAAGGGGCATGCAGGCTGTTTGAACGAGGACTCAACATCGTTGAAATATCACGTATTACAGGGCACCGTGACATCAACGTACTTAACAATATCTATCTACGCTTGAGTGTCGAAGACATTCATAAACGCATCAACTAAAAAGCTAGAAGCAAGTGGCTCCTCATTCATCACTGGTTGCATGAGAGAGCCACCCAAACCCTTAGTTACATTATGTTACAAACATAAAATAATGATCAGTTTTTGATGAAAACCAACGCTACCGAAAACTCAAAACACCTTAAGTAACTGATACGTATACCACTCTGAAAAATCAATATTCACAGCACACTAACATAAAAGCAAGTATAAAAAAATCAAACACTTACAACAACTAAAGTGTCGTGTTTACAATCTTAAACAACCCGCTACCATCAGCTCAAATTCATTAATTAACTAGAGCGACCAATGGCAACCATTAGTATCGAGCCACAAGTTCTCAAATCTGGAATTTCCTACAAGGTAAGGATGAGAGCGGGCAAAAAAGACCCTCTTAAACGTTCAATGTCTCGCACGTTTAAGACAAAAGCAAAAGCAGAGCGATTTGCCAAATCAATAAAAGCGCAAATTGAAGCTCGTGATTATGGCTTCCTTCTACCAGATCTCGCGGTTGGCGATGCCCTTGAGCAATTTCAATCTTATGTATTCGCGGATGAAGAGATGGCATCCCGATACAACAAGAATACATCAACTATCATTAAGCGATTTATTGATTCATCATTAGCGGATCTACCTATTGATTTGCTTGGCTCTCATGACATCGCTAAATCAATGAAGGAGATCCAAAAGCAGTATCAACTGTCATCTTCAACAATGAGTGGCTACCTGAGTGCGCTATCCACCGCTTTTACTGATGCCAATACGTTATTAGGGTTCAATTTCAACACTGATACGATTCGCGAAGCGAGACCAACGTTAAAAAGGTTTGGACTAATCAGTAAAAGTAAGGCACGTAAAAGCGTGTTGTCACTCGAGGAATTAAAACTCATCACTGAATACTACGAAAAAATGGCGCTGAGAGGACGCTGCTCAATTCCGATGATAGATATCATGTGGTTTGCTTTGTATACATGTATGCGCCTAAGCGAAATTTGCCTGAAACTACAATGGCAGCACTACGATGAATCGACACATATCCTGACTGTCGAGAAACGTAAAACGCCAACCGATGATGACAACAAAACCACTAAAATCGTGCTCAATGCTGCCACCATTGCGATCATCAACAAAATGCCAAAAGGGAAGCCAACTGATCCGATTTTTCCATTCAATCCAAAATCAGTGAGCACATCATGGACAAAAGCAATGAAAGCGCTCGGTATTGATGACCTACATTTTCACGACCTACGAGCAACTGGCTCATCTGAACTCTACAAGCACGGCATGGATCTTTATGGTGTGTCCAAATTGGCAGGGCATAGCTCGGCTGAGATGCAACTCATACATTACCTGCGTAGTATCCCTGTGGTCTTGCCTGAAGATCACATCAAGCTCAATTAAAACGGTAGAGGCTAGGAATTGTGCTTTCAACCACCAAGGCTGAGAGTAAGAAAGCAACTGCGGCAACGTGAGCATTGCCGCAGCTTCATCTTTAACGGGATCTCCTTAATGGAACCCTTCAACAAACGTTTCTGCGAAGCGTTTTAACCGCTCGGTGATGCGAGGAATGATGGTGCGGCGAGTTCTAAAGCTCATCTTCTCGGTTGTGAGCTGAGCGATATCATCTGACTTCAAGTTACCAACGCTAAGACCATTCTCAATATTCGTCACCATTTCGCTGAATTTATCAGTGTCTAGCTTCTCTTCTTCTACGATTTGGCTTAACTCTTTCTGTTTCTGCTCTTCGATGTACTCATCAAACTCGGCACCTTGCACCAAGCCTTGCATACTCTTCTCAATAAAATCTTCAATCAGAGAGCGCTTGCTATGAAGTGTTGGCTCCGTTGCCAACAAGTTAGCGATGACTTGGCGTTTTTTGTCTTTTGCTTCTTCACAAGACTCTTCAAGCATCGTCATCAGCAAATGACGAATGTAACCAACGTTGACTTCATCTCGTTGGAGCAGTTCAAGCTCAAAGTCGATATCCGCGAGGATAGATTCTTTCTCCGTAGGGGCTTTCTTGAGTTCACGGGCTAAATCACTGTATTTAGAGGCGTAATCAACGAATTCTTGTTCAGAAATACCCAGCGCTTCAATGTCGAAGTCGCTAAAAGTCTCTAACTGGTTCTTTAAACGCATTAAGATACGGAACTGCTTAATGAACCCTGCTTGCATGTCTTCATCAGGCAAGTTATCGACACTTTGCACATCAGGCGCAATCGCCTTCAACGCTTCAAGTGCTTTAGCAAAGTCTTCTGTTAGCCCCTTGAGGTCTGGTACTTCAATAAATTCGATTGGCTGTTTGTTTGAGAACAGCGTAAATGCTTCATCCGCTTGCGGTTTGAGGTTGCGGTAACACATCACATTACCATGCGACTTCACTGTGCCATTCAAGCGGTTAGTGCGGGAGAATGCTTGTACTAAACCGTGGTACTTAAGATTCTTATCAACGTAGATAGTGTTCAAGCCAGGGGCATCGAAGCCTGTCAGGAACATATTCACCACTAGCAAGATATCCACTTCACCGTTTTTAGTACGGTTGGAGAGATCTTTGTAATAGTTATAGAAGCTGTCGGTATCTTGGGTCGAATAGCTTGTACCAAACTGTTGGTTGTAGTCTTCGATATAGGCATCTAGCTTGTCTCGGCTGTGCACTTTGGCATTCGCTTCTGCCAATCCTTTAACATTGACCTCACCTTCGAACTCTTCTTCCTCATTCACGCCGTAGCTGAAGATAGTGCCGATGTTGAGCTTATGCTTGCCCTCTTGTTTGAGCGCTTTAAAGGTATCGTAGTAAGTAATGAGATCAGGCACGCTTGCCACACACAGCATGGCGTTAAACTTGCGCTTGGTCTTATGTCCGTGGATACCAATGATGTGCTCACACACGTGTTTAATACGCTCGGGAGAGCTAAAAAACTCGGCGACATCGATGCTGCTGACATCGACATCCATGCCATTATTTCTATGTTTCAGCTTGCCGTAATATTCAATCGCAAACGGCAGAACGTTGTCATCTTTAATCGCATCTACAATCACATAGCTGTGAAGGCGTTCACCAAACAGATCCTTAGTGGTTCTTTTTTGTGTACCCTTGCCTTCCACTTTCTTAGCTGTCGCGTTGTCGGCAAAGATAGGCGTCCCTGTGAAACCAAACAGTTGCGCTTTCTCGAAGAACTCGACGATGTTTTGGTGCGTTTCACCAAACTGGCTGCGATGGCATTCATCAAAGATAAAGACCACACGCTCTTGGCGTAAGTGTTCCACCTGAGCTTTAAAGCGAGGCTTAGTAATGAGGTTATTCAGCTTTTGAATCGTGGTAATGGTCAGCTTGTTAATACGATTAACTTTATTGCTGTAGATCGGCGCATACTCAGCCACTTGCGGCAATGCTTCACCATCATTGGCGTTATTGCCTGTGGTTGTAGCATTCGCCGTAGTCGCCACTTTCTTTGGCACGGGTCGAGAGCCGAGGAACTGGTTAAGCAGGCTTTTGGTGTCACCTGTGCTGTCGACACTGCCTCTTAAAAATGCATCAAACTCTTTGGCGGTCTGATAGTCGAGGTCTTTACGGTCAACCACGAATACCACTCTGTCGACCTCTTCCAATGTCGAGAGGATCTGAGCCGTTTTAAAACTCGTCAGCGTCTTGCCACTGCCCGTGGTGTGCCAAATGTAACCATGCTTATCGTTGGTCTTAACCTGATCGACAATCGCCTCTACCGCATAGAACTGATAAGGGCGCAGCACCATCAAAAACTTACCCGACTCGTTCTGCACGATGTAACGGCTCATCATTGTCGTCAGGTGTGATGGCGTTAAGAACGCATCCGCAAACGCTGGCAACAGGTTAATCTTGTTATTGTCTACGTCCGTCCAGTGGAATGTCTGCTTGAATGACAACTCGCGGTTGTTGGAAAAGTATTTGGTGTTAACCCCATTAGAAATAACGAATAGCTGAACGTAGTTAAACAAGCCACCTTCAGCACCAAAGGTGTGCTTGTCATAACGTCGTATCTGATTAAACGCCTCAGCCATCTCAATGCCACGGCGTTTTAACTCAATTTGCACCAATGGCAAACCGTTGAACAACAAAGTAACGTCATAGCGGTTCTCGTACTTGCCATGAATCGTCACTTGGCTCGTCACTTGAACGATGTTCTTGTTTGGATCGTCAAACAACAGTGTTAGATAACTGACGCTGCCATCCTCATGGGTAACATCAACTTTACCTGTCAGTCGCTTAGATTTATCAAAGATGCTGCCTTTTTCTAGGCTAATTAGCACACTCTCAAACTCGCGTTCCGTCAACGTGATGCCGTTAGCTCGTTCTAATTGTGTTTTGAGGTTGCATTTAAGGGCGTCAGCATCGCCAATCGTGACCGATGCAAAACCAAGTCCGTTTAGTTGCGTGATGAGATCACGCTCAAGTTGCGCTTCTGATTGCGTTTTTTGTTGCTTTTCTTGCTGCATCGTCACGTTGACTCTCTGTTTTCTTTATTTCGTCAAACTTACACAAACATCTGTTGTAACAAGCCTTTCTTCCACTCTTTAGCTTTTTCAAGTTCGGTATTTATTAATTCTATTTTTTTGTCGATAGCTAAAAGCAAGCTAGTCATTTTATTTTGCTCAGCTCTAGTCGGCACATGCATTTTATATTTCTTGAAATCAACAGTTGTAAAGCTAGCTTGACTTACAGCAGGCTTTGCAATTGATTGAATGAAGTTCACATATCTTCTTGTGTTGAACGAGTAGAAAGCAAACTCACTAGTTATCATAGAGTTGAACTTCAAACGCATTATGTTTGTTGTATAAATAACATCTCGCCCCATCGAGTTATAATAGATAGCTACTTTTCCAATTTGACTTAAGCTATTAATGAAATTGACGAGTAAATCGCCTTCTTCCAATATGTATCGAGTGAGATCTGCTCCTTGGTCATCTGTTAGATGCCAATACTTTAAGTCTTCAAAAGAAACTTTCCCTTCAGACAGGTTATTTGATCGAAGTATCGGGTAACCAATATCTTCTGAGTGCAATTGCCGAGATATACCACTTTGCATAGCCGTGGTAATGGAACCAAGTGAAACCTCTTCCCAATCAGGAAACTCGCTACCATCATCCGCTTTGAAGCGCAGTGTTGGTGGCACAAACACAAGCTTGCCATCTTGCTCTTGGAACGATCCATCAAACAACTGCTGCATCACACCTTTTTTGTACTCGGTGAGCTTGGCTTTCTTCTCGGTGAGTAACGCGATCTTCTCATCGACCTTTGATAAGAACGAGGCTATTTTTTGTTGTTCTTCAATCTCAGGAGACGTTAAGTTAAGTGTTAGCTGTCCCAAGATACCGATATATGGTCGAGTACCACTATCAGCCTTCATAAGTAACTCTTTTCTAAATGATTCACTCATGAATAGCTTCTGTAGAAATCTATTGTCTAATTTTTCACTATTTTTAACTCGATAGTATGTAACTTGTGGCGTCAACATTACGTAAGGTGTTTTGATTCCTTCTAGAATCGTTGTTTCGCCAACAGTTCCCTTGTGAGTTAGTAAGACATCACCTTCGCAAGCAAAGCCTTTTTGTAATGAGTCTGCCAAGTCTTTATCTATAAACTTACAGCCTTGTAGATCAGCTTGACCATGTTGAATATCAGATGCCATTAAAAACGGAATCCCAGACTCGACATAATCACTTGCTTTAGGGTGAATATTGCCATGATTACCATCAAGTGGTTTAACTAAGACACCATCTTTAACTAACTGACCTACAGTTGCGGTATGCCAGTTTCCATCAAACTCACCAAACCTCAGCGTAGGCACATTCATTTGTTCTGTCATAACATACCTACCTTAGAACGGTGCTTTAATGTTTAGCTGAGCACAGAAATTAGCAATATCGTTATCGACAGAACTCATCTTAGTTTCAATTTCGCTGATCTCGGTAGCGATGGTATCCAAGTTCACCCTCTCTTCTTCTTCAAAAGTATCTACGTAGCGAGGAATGTTGAGGTTGTAGTCGTTCTCAGCAATCTCTGACAATGGTGCTACATGCGCAAACTTATCAACCGATTCACGCTTGCTGTAAGCATCAACAATTGCGGTGACATCGGTATCGCGCAGGTGGTTTTGTGCTTTGCCCTTCTCAAAATGATTTGAGGCATCAATAAACAGCACATTATCAGCGTGTTTGCGGTTCTTCTTAAACACCAGCACACAGGTTGGAATACTTGTGCCAAAGAAGATACCCGCAGGTAAGCCAATCACTGCATCTAGGTAATTTTTCTTCTCGATAAGATGTTTGCGGATATGTCCTTCTGCTGCGCCACGGAACAGGATGCCGTGAGGCACCACCACGGCGAGCGTGCCTGTTTCATTGAGTTGGTGGATCATGTGCAGCACAAACGCAAAGTCTGCTTTGGTTTTTGGTGCTAGCTTGCCGTAATCTGCAAAGCGGTCATCATTGAGGTGAAGCTCGTTAGCACTCCAGTTTGCAGAAAACGGAGGGTTCGCCACAACAGCATCAAAACGTTGCTCTAGGTGCATTGGGTGCTCTAGTGTGTCATCGTTTTTGATATCAAACTTATCGTAACGCACACCGTGCATCAGCATATTCATACGTGCAAGGTTGTAGGTGCTTGGGTTTTGCTCCTGACCAAAGAAGCTCAGATTATGGCTACTGCTGTCTGTTTTAGATTGCAGCTCACGCGCAACACGCAATAGCAGTGAGCCTGAACCACAAGTTGGGTCATATACTGATTTAACCGATCTTGTACTACCGTTGTCATCAAGGCTAACAAGCTTAGCGAGGATCTTACTGACCTGTTGCGGCGTGTAGAACTCACCCGCTTTTTTACCCGCGCCAGAAGCAAACTGACCAATCAGGTATTCATAAGCATCACCAAGAATATCGATCTCGGTGTTTTCTAAATGGAAGTCGATATTTCCAAGGTGGATTAGCACTTGTGCAATTTTGGCGTTACGAGCATCTGGGTTTTTACCCAACTTGCTTGAGTTCAGATCAAGCTCTTCGAACAAGCCATTGAAGTCATCAGCAGACTCAGCAGAGGTCGCCGAGTGTTCAATATCAACCAGTACGCGCTCTAGATCGTGAATGATAAATTCTTTCTTCTCGCCACGCTTAGCCAGAGTTGCGAACAACTGAGTTGGCGCAATGAAATAACCAAGGTTTTCAACACACTCTTCACGTAGTTCACTAATCAACTCATCATCCGCATTAACGAACTTGATACCGTCTTCGGCAAGCAGTTCATCACAGTAACGGTTGAGCTTGTCAGATAGGTATTTGTAAAAAATCAGTCCCAGAATGTAGTCACGAAAATCGTCTGCCGACATATTGCCGCGAAGGGTGTTGGCAATGTTCCAGAGCTGGGTTTTTAATGCGCGTTGGTGTTGTTCAACCATTGTTTTGCTAAGCCTCGATAAATAGTGCGGCTATTCTAGCAAAAAAGACCGTAAAGTAAGCGTTATACCCCACGTATTGCGTATAAATTCTTGCTCACAGAGTTATCACAACTCGATTCACCGCAGCGAATACAGCCAACAATCACCATACAAAGCATTTTTAGCTCCATTTTCGCTATCTATCCACCGTTTTGCATGTTTACCCCTAGGTAACTCACTGAGTGGATGAAAATGAGGGCTTTCTGATGTTTTGTAATTTTTGTCCTTTCAAAAACCAAATTTCTCGTCACATCAGTTGATGTTCCATTAACGATTCTGAGTTCAAAACAAGCATTTACCCTTGTTTGCACTAACATAAAAACAAGTATTTTTACTTTATATATCAGCAACTTAATGAAAATTTAACTTTGAAGTTTAGATTTTGATGAGTATTATCGCTATAGGAGCTAGCACATCGGTGTTTAGCCTATAGCCAACCTCAAAAACAACTCCATAAGGAGCAAAACATCGCTGAACTTTGCCAAGCGAAGCAGCAAAGTGCGCTATTAGGTAAAAGAAAAGAACATTTTAAAGAAAAGAAAAAATAGACATATTAGCAATGATGTCCCAAATCTTATCTAACCATTGTAGCCAAAGGAGTTGAGAGAGATTGATAGACATTGATATGTGCAAATTATTTAGATTTGGATTTAGCATATGTGCAAATTATTTAGATGAACATCCCCATGATATGTGAAAACTTTTTAGAAACACGTGCAATTCCATCTTGAGCTTCTTTTCACATATTTTAACTTTTAGGAACGATATCTTGTATGTTGAAAAATAGTACCCTTGTCGCGTTCGATCCAATGCTTGAAGAACATGAAGAGTTACTAAAACTCGCAGAGGATACCATTACGCCACCCTCTATCATTAAGATCGATGATGACCATTTCAATGTTGCTAATGATGGCAGCACTTTTGCTATGTCTAATGATGTCATTGATTCTTCATTTGCAACTGCACTGGATCGCAAGCCGCTCAGTGCGCTCTCAATGCAACTTATGGATGTATCCCTTGCAGCAATGGATAAAAGATTTTATCGACTGAGAGCTAATGTCTTTGCAGATAAAAACTATGATACTGATGCGTCTAACCATCAAACAGAAAAGGCTAAGTCAAATAGCGATTACAGGACAGAAACGGCAAGAAGCGAGTTAAAACAATATTTTCGGGATGAGGAATCAAGAACTGTACGGCTAACAAATGCTCATATAGCCTCAATCTTGAATTCGAAAAAAAAATCAACCACAAACCTTAATACCACGCACACGGCAAATGCTATTCGATCTCTTATCGATGTGAAGCTTGTGCTCAAAATGTATAATGATGAGGATAAGTTTTATTACTTTGAGCACATTAATGTCTTTGAGAAAGTGATGATAGGTGCCAAGCCTACAAGCTCAAACAGAGATGCCTTTCTTGTCTTTAACTTGCCTTTTTTGATGCATAACTTACACCCTGAAGACTATACCCGCTTTAGTCTGGGGCACCACTACAAACTCAAAAATGTATATGCCGCAAGAGTATATAAACTCTTGGTTTCAAGAGCCAAACGATCACGTTGGCGTTCAAGCCCAGAGTACGTTTTCTCTGTCCAATTCAGCGTTTCAAATTGGCGTTCATACCTTGATCTAAATGAAAAGGTCAAAATAAAGCTTGGCACTCAAACTGAATTAGAAGCTTTCATCACTGACAAAGGTCTTGCCAAGAGCGAATCAACAGTTCTGATTAAGAATGCCACCGACTTGTTGAGTTCAGAGCTTCAATCAACATCGAAGTTCAAAGAGTTGGAAGCAGAGCAACAAGCGTCAGTATTGGTTGGCAAAAAAGTATTGCTTACAAACTTAGGCATCAATGATGAGGGTGATAACGAGAACATCCAAGAAAAATTAGCCCATCAAAGTGTTCTTGTGTACCGATCTCAACCCTATCCTCAGATGGCAAAACTGAAAAAAGAAGTTTTTGAGAAAAGCATCATGGACAATATTAATGCTTTTTCTGAAGGTGGAATCAAGATTACAAGTATGAATTTTGTCAAAAAAGGCAGAAACATAACCAGTATTAAAATCAACTATATGATTGATCCTGTAATCCTTGGCTCTCAATATAATTTTAGTGATACCGATGAGTTACCAATGCCCGAAGAAGCATTAGAGGAAATTCCTTCTTCTGACTGGTTTGAAGGAGAAATTCCGCTCTAAAAGAGGGTCAAATGAAGCGTCAGATGGCGCTTCAAAAATAGATGACCTTTAAAACTAATTCGAAATTTCTTACTCTTTTAAGAAACGCTATGGAAGAAATACCACCATCTAAAGAAGAAAAGCCTGTGTCATATGAGGTTCTTGAAAATATAACCAAAGATGAATATCACAAACTTAACGTGGAGGATTTGGTGATTGAACACTGCATTGAAAAAGGCTTTATCACATCAACTGACCTCACTATCAAAACAAGGAAACTTTTAGCTCTCAAAAACGCTATCGAGACAGCGCATCATGCATTTAGGCTAGTTGACAACTTCGATGATACTAACATCACCACCAACAATGTTAATGCTTGTATCGAGTACAAGAAAAAGCTTGTGCAACGTATTATCAAAGTGATTTCAGATAGACTATTGGTTAGTCTGCCAGATCTTAGATAATAGATACCGATTACCAACCCTTGCGTTGCATGACGTTTTAATCCTGGCGTTAGTGCAGCGCAACATAATAACGAGAAGATGCGATGCGCGATGTAGTCTCCAAAGAATTACTTTCAGAATTAGTACAAGCGGAGCGAATAAAAGGACAGCAGTACATGATTATGTTTGCCAGTGCGTTTGCCGCAACGTTATCGTATTCGGTATTTCCCTTTTTGCACGAATTTTGGTGGCCTAAAGCGAGTATTGGATTACTTGCAGGTGTGGTTGCGTTCTGTTTTACAACCTTGTTTTTTATTGGGTTAGTTGAGTGGCGCACTGATAAAGCGTTGGCTCGCTTGCAACCATCAACCAAAGATATAGAGATGCTACTGAGTACAGGAGTGATGTTCTCATCAGAGCAGCGCCGCTCGTTTGAACGCTATCTAAATTCACTAAATTGCTAGTGAGTTGCCGCCACTTTAAGTGGTGGCATTGAGATGCTGATGATGCCCTATGAAAAATGTATACATAAAACAAAACCCACATTTGTGTGGGTCTAAAAAACTAGATCAAACTCTTAATTATAATTAAACGTTTTGATTCAGAACTTTGATCGCAATACGCAACTCATCAGCGCTGGCATCAAGCTTTTTAGCCAAGCTCTCCAAATTATCTCCATCCAATTTAATGCACCAAGCGAGAGACTCATATTTATTCATATTTTTCATCTCAAGCATTTTTTCTTCTGCGCAGGCAGTGCCGATATTGTCAGCTAGAACCTCGTAAATTGCATTTGCTACATAATTTCTCATTATCTACTCTGTGAACGTGGTGGTGCCAATTTATAATAGTTAGCATTCTTGGTGTTGAACTAATTTCATCCTTTGTTTTCGAGTTTTCGCAGCTTTCTGCGCACCAGTCTTTCGATTCTTGGCTTTCTCTTTTTCAAAACGCTGTTTGATGTTATCGAACTTATCCATAACCACTGCCATGGAATCTAGTGTCGCATACTTAACATAACCATATTTAAAATCCCCCTCATAACCAACGCTCAAGTAGCCTCTATCGAATAATTTTTTGCGTTCTGGTGTCGAGCAATTTAGTAGCCTTTCAACCTCACATGGATGAATAGACAGATAATACGGAGCTGCTTTACTCATCGCCTTGGCGATGTCCTTGCTTTTCACCGCTTTCAAGATGGCATCAACCATGTGACCTTCCTTGCTCATCGCCAATACAGATACATGCATTAGCCCTGCATCAACTAAACTCTTTGCAATGTCCTTAATTTTGAAAAATGAGGCGCTTTTTAGGATCGATGCCAGTAGCGCTTTAAACGTTGTTAATTTCATATTTCTCATCTAAATACTTCGGAAAACTGAATGCCTTCCAACACCGCGATAATAGCTGAACAATTCCATCCGTCAACGTAACCAACTTGAAATAAACACTTATAAATCAACACTTTGCACTAGCATGAAAGCAAGTACAAAACATTCCCTATTCCTCAAAAAACATGTGCTTACTAAAATTGAAAACTGACTTAATTTGGTAATAAAGTCAGGTTTTCATCGACCAAAAACATTCGAAAACCGAGAGAAATATCACACTTTTAGTGTCTGTAGACTATGTAGATTCTGACCTACAGATAGCAAAAGTCACCAGTTGTTAATCAGATATTGGTTGAGGGGGAGCGCCAATTTTGACTTGGTTGCCGCCATGCTTGAATCGGTGCAGCGACTCTAGCGTACTGCCTCTTGATCCTCTTTCTTCAAGCATTCGATTAAGGTGTTCACAGTTGAGTTGAGCTGCGTGATAGATGCTTCCAAGCTCTCGCGCCTCTGCCTCTCGTCGGCTAATGCATCCTGTAAGAGATGCAATTGCTTCTCCAAGCTTTGTGAGGATTTCATATACCCATGTTGAAGGGCTTTTAGATTGGTCAGTATGGTCGTAAGCATATTGGTTTACTGGATTTTTATTCTTTTCTTCGGTGGTTTGGTGATCTGGCAGTACAACTGAGCCGGATTGTCTTGCGACCTCACTATTTGATGGCAGAGCTGAAATGGATTGATTTCGTATTCTAACGTCAGATACCTGCCTACTATCATTCCCCCGAATAATGTTGTTATGCTCAGAAGCATTGGATACAGCCAATTGTAACGGCGCTGCATTTTGAGTTGACGCTTTATAGTTCTTTCGACGTTGGCGAGCGAGGTGCCGATTTCGTTGCTGAAGCTTCTGTTTGTTTGCTTTAAGTCGTTCGTGACGCTGGCGTGCAAAGCTCGCAGTTCGTTCTGCCTGTTTTGCTGCGCTGTTTTCAATGCCTGTGTAAGATTTTGCATAGAGTTCGCCTTTGAGGCGTATCGGTTTTTGATATCCATCTGCGGTAAAAGAGATGGATGATTTAGTATTACGAGTTACGCTGATGCCCTCGATTTCATTGAGTGCATCAACCACATCTTGCTGGCAATTTAAGTTGCCAGTCGCTGCAAGCTCGAATAGATACGCATCAATTTGTGCCATCAAATCGCGCCGTGGTTGCGAATTATCCCCCCACGTAAAAGTTCGAGTCTTGGTTGGGTCATTCGGATCGGTAAAGCCAAAAGTATCGTTCGCAATGCATTTCCACGTATCAATACGCACCATGTCACGTTTGTGAACATAAGGGGTCAGGGCTTTTCCTGTGGTCAGCTCCATATTCACGATATGGAAGTTCAGTTCCAATCTCCCTTTATCTCGGTGCTCAATCCAGACAATATCGTATTGCTCTGGTGTTAGTCCGGTCAGCAATGTTTGTTCAAATGACGCCATCAGTAATTGCTTTTGATGTGCGGGAATATCCGACTCTTCAAAGCTCAAACAGCCATACGTAAAGGCTTTTGAGAAGCGACTAGCCTCTTTGAGCCATTCCCTTGTGATGTCCGGATTACCCGATAACAATTGAGGCGCAATGCTACGGCGCTTGGTGCTACCCTCTAAATACTCTAAGCCGTTCGTCACAACTGAGTGATCGCCTTTAAAGAACTTCACAATCATGGTGCTGATTTAATTAAAGCGCTTAACAAGGCATTCATCTTCACGAGCTGAGCTTGCACCGCCACCAAATCAACCAACGAGCCAGATTTTTTTGCGCTGTTTATATAACGGGCGATTTGGTTAAGGTTATTGCCAATTCTGGCGATCTCACGCACCAGTGCCGGATCTTGTTTCAATTCTTTATAGATTACTCGGTGGGGATTGGTATCGGGATCAAGAGCGATGCTGCGCAACCAATCTGAAACATTACCGTTAGCATGGGCAAAAATTTGTAGTTTTTCGTCTTTTGTAACTCGTAACTGAATGCACTCAGTTCTCTTGATTTTTCCGCTGTGGTTCATCACGTTGGGTTTGTTTTTGATGCTGCTAGGCAGCTTTTGGGAGGGGATTAAAGGGGTAGGAACGCACCTCTTTGCCAGCGATATGAGAATTACGGAACGTAATGACATATCTATGCTGGCTAGAGAATCACCTCTTTTTAGAGAGTAATAACAATTGTGATTGATGGCAAATCAGAACATCCATTAGCACCGATATGATGCCCTTCTCGCTCCTTTGTTTTTCCTCCACTCTCTCTCGTTTTCTAGTCGTTTACGTTCAACAAATTTCACTAAATCATCAAAGCTCACGAACCAAGGAGATTTCTGTGAATCGCTGAGACGCACAACAGGAAAAGGCAAATCTTGCTGAGAGGCTTTTCGCTTAATGGTAGTTGCTGCCATACCAAGCAATGATTTGGCAACATCAACAGCAGGGATAAAGGGCTGATGATTAAATTGTTCAGCTAAAAGGGATCTAGTAGTCGGTTCAGAAGTTGATGCCATTGTTTTCGTCTATCAGTTAGATAACAGGAACTGAAGCTATGATTACAGGCATTAGTGGGTGTTAGAAGTGCCAAAAAACTAGCATACAAACCCAGAAAAAACTTAAGCAATTGATTTAAAATAAAATGTGCATTTTTTGAACATTAAAATAATATGACCGCGATCACAGCCTTTTTGTCACCAAATAGCACGTCAGAAGTGATACGTAGTTGAATAGATATGAGGTTACGATTTAGATTTAAGGTACTGAAGCGCCAAAATTAGAGCCTGGCAATTGCAAATTTATTGATGGGGAATACAATTAAAATCTGAAGGCAAAGACGAATGCAAGGCGATAATTTTTACCCCTTTTTTCCCCTCTTTTTCCACAATCAAATTTAAGTTATTGATTTTAAACAACTAAACTCTATTGTCGGTCCAATCCAACATGGGAGCGACAGAGAAGCGGCATAAATGAGTCATGTTTCACTATCCTGAGTTATGAAGTCTGATAAGCAAGTTACAAATAAGCCGAGTATTGTAATAGGAACCGCAAAAGGGTGCCAATTTATCTTGTCTGTATCGTTTTTGGTTAAGATAAGGTAACTTAGTCAATCAGACAGGCAGAAAACTTACTGCCTGACGACGAGGTCTAGTAGTAATTACCTACATCTTTGTCAGAAATGTTTCTACAACAAACGATCATCGTCGAAAAATAGTATATTATTAATAAAGTCCAATGGTTATGGTGATTAATTTGGACCAGCAGCTAATAAAGCAAATAGAAGAGATATGTGCAGCACGAGGAGTTAGACTCACTCCTCAAAGAAAGCGAGTGTTTGAGCTCATTTGTTCCAGCAAAAAGGCTTCCAGCGCTTATGAGCTATTGGAAGAGCTGAAACAAAGTGAACCACAAGCGAAGCCACCTACGGTATACCGAGCATTGGATTTTCTGATGGAACAAGGGTTTATCCACCGGGTGGAGTCCACAAACAGCTTTATTTCTTGCTGCTCCTGTAATGCACATAAGCATTATTCACATTTGTTGATTTGTGATAGTTGCGGCAATGTAATTGAACTTCAAAATGATAGTTTAGTTAAGTTACTGGCAGAAAACGCAGAACAACATGGATTTACTATTACAAACCATGTTATTGAATCGCATGGAGTTTGTTTGTCTTGTTCCTCTGGAACGGCAACCTGAAATATAGAAGAAGATTATGCGCGCTGAATTTGTTAATCCGTTTTTAGCATCTTTGATGAACGTCTTAAAAACGATGGCTTCACTGGAATTGAAACCACAAAAGCCTCGCGTAAAAAAAGACGAAATTGCTCGTGGTGACGTATCCGGTCTAATTGGAATGGTCGGAGACCAGACTCGCGGATCTATGTCGATCACATTTGATGAAAGCTTAGCACTCGAGATCATGCAAAACATGCTGGGTGAACGCCCAAATGGTTTGAATGATGAAGTTACCGATATGGTGGGTGAAATCACCAATATGGTGACTGGTGGTGCAAAACGTATTTTGGCAGAAAGTGGCTTTGACTTTGATATGGCAACACCTGTTGTGGTATCTGGCAAAGGGCATACTATTCGCCACAAATGTGAAGGCGCAATTATCATTATGCCGTTTACCTCACAATGGGGTAATGCCTTCATCGAAATCTGTTTCGAATAGCATTAACGGACACAATAAAAAAGCTTCCACTAATGGAAGCTTTTTTCATTGCGCTACTTGGCAATAATGCCACGTTGCTTCAATTCAGCCATACATAACTCAACAAGTTCCTCAACACTGCACTCCCCTGCTGGCAAATCTAGTTCAGCCGCCAATGGCGCTTCATACTCAGAGTCGATTCCAGTGAAATTCGTGATCTCTCCCGCCCTTGCTTTTTTATACAAACCTTTTGGATCACGCTCTTCGCATACTGACAGAGAAGCATTAACGAACACTTCAATAAATTCTCCATCAGGCAACATTTCACGAACCATTTGACGTTCAGCTCGGTGTGGTGAAATGAAAGCTGATAGCACAATCAAACCAGCATCAGCCATGAGCTTCGAAAGCTCACCGATACGACGAATATTTTCACGACGATCTTGCTCTGAGAAACCTAAGTCACTGCACAAACCGTGGCGTACATTGTCACCGTCCAATAAATAGGTATGGTACCCTTGGCTCGCTAGCTTGTTTTCCAACGCACCCGCGACGGTCGATTTACCCGCCCCCGATAACCCTGTAAACCAAAGCACGGCGGGCTGCTGTTTTTTCAGTTCAGCTCGAAATGATTTATCTATCGTATGTTGATGCCAAACGATGTTTTCGTCTTTCACAGGCGTCTGCGTTGTCATCATTCAAATCCTTTTAAAACGGAAAAAAGAGTGGGATTAAGCTAAGTACCAGAACCGAATACACGATCGAAATTGGTATGCCTATCCGTACGTAATCTGTCAATTTGTAATTCCCAACGCTATAAACCAATAAATTTGTTTGATATCCGTATGGCGAAATAAAGCTGGCACTAGCACCAAACAATACCGCCATAATGAATGGCATGGGATCAACACCATAGCTAATAGCCATACTGTAGCCGATAGGGAATGCCAGTGCGGCAGCGGCATTATTGGTTACCAACTCAGTTAGGATGAGAGTCAATAAATACGTCGCAACCAATGCGCCTAAAACGCCCCAACCATTAAATGTATGCATGAACATCTGCCCAAGACGCTCAGACAAACCAGTAGAAAGCATTAATTGAGCGATAGATAGTGCAGAGCCAACAATTACCACAATGTCGACAGGGAAACGGCGACGTAATTCACTCAGTTGAACCACCCCAGTGAACAGCATGATCACTAGATACACCGCAAGCCCTTTAATCAAGGGAATAAACTCAAGCAGAGCTGCCGCTATCACAAGCGCAAAACCTGCCAATACCCATGATGATTTATTGATGTCTAAGCGTGCACTAGAGTCCAGATCATTGATTTGAACAAATTCTTTACGGTGTGCTTGGCGCTCTGATTCAAAACGCTTTCCCGGGACTAACACTAAGGTATCACCAGCATTGAGCGTGATATTTCCCAAACCTCCTTCTAACCGTTCATGACCACGGCGAATAGCGACGACCACAGCATCAAAGCGGTCTCGAAAACGACTCGACTTCAAGGTTTTATTGCAAAACGACGCTGAAGAGCTCACTACCACTTCTACAAAACTTTGACCATTCAAATGATGCTGACCAAACAACGTTAACCCTTGGATCTCTTGAAGCGTTGCAACACTTTCAATATCTCCACAAAAGAGCAATCGGTCTTTCGCTTGAAGTACAAAGTCTGGGTCAACTGATGGCATGGTTTGCCCATCACGAATGACTTCAGCTAAAAACAATTTGCGTAAAGCGCGTAAATTGTTTTTCGCAATACTTTTTCCAACCAGAGGAGAGCCAGACTCGACTCGTGCTTCAAGAAAATATGGCAGATCATCTTGGGCATGATCTTCATAATTGGGTAACAAGTAGCTGAGCGGGATCAGGATCACTAAGCCACCCACTAATACTGATAAGCCGATCAAGGTGGGTGTAAAAAAGTTCAAACTCGGTAAACCGGCATCTTCCACAAAGCTATTAATGATCAAGTTGGTGGAGGTACCGATCAACGTTAATGTCCCACCTAAGATCGCCGCATAAGAAAGCGGGATCAATAACTTTGATGGCGCGTGTTGTTGATTACGCTTTATCGCTCCAATAAGGGAGACCACAACTGCCGTATTGTTAGTAAATGAAGATAGCAGCGCAGTGGAAAAACCAAGCTTGGCCACAACGGTACCGAGTTTACCATTCGACAAGCTACGACTTACCCAGCTAATCAAGCGGGTCTTTTCTAGTGCACTTGACGCCAAGATCAGCAATACAAGAGTCAACAAAGACGAATTGGTAAAATTAGTGGCAACATCGCTTAACTCGATCATTCCCGCAATAAAGGCGATAAATGCTGCACCAGCAAAGATCAAGCTGGGCTTTATTCGAGTCACGAGCAGACAAGTCACAATGCCAAGCAGCATTGCTAACACAAATCCTTGTTGCCACATAATCCTTACCTTACACAGAACACTCTGTGATGGTTACTTCAATAACTGACTTAGATCCTTCGCATCCCAATGAGGGAAATGCTTACGAATAAGTGCATTTAGCTCTATTTCGAACGCTGAGAGATCACCTGTTGTGGCTTCGCTCACCGATAAGCTTTCACGCACCAGCCCTGCCCCTACCGTCACATTGGTCAAACGGTCAATAATAATAAAACCGCCGGTGTCTGCGCAGTTGAGGTAATCATCCAGTGCCACCGATTCATTTAATGTCCATTCACACGCACCAATGCCATTTAACGGCAAACTTTCTGCGTCATGAGTAGAGAGGTTATTGATGTCATATTGATAACGAATGGCATCCACTCGACCAACGCTCTTCTTGCCTGCAATTTTGATGTCATAATCACGACCTGGCGCTAGAGGTTGCTCAGTCATCCAAACGACGTCAGCAAGTAGACGGTTCGTGGATTCCACCTCGGCATTTTCAAGGACAATTAAATCCCCACGGCTGATATCAATTTCATCTTCCAAGGTCAGTGTGACGGCTAGACCTGCTTGTGCTTGCTCTAGATCTCCGTCAAAAGTGACGATGCGTGCGACTTTCGATGTTTTACCTGATGGAAGCGCTTTAATAGCATCACCCACTTTGATCGAACCTGAGGCGATAGTGCCAGCAAAACCACGAAAATCGAGATTTGGACGATTCACGTACTGGACGGGGAAACGAAACTCTCCCTCCTCCTTCTCATGGTCAACATCAACTGCCTCGAGAATATCCAGCAATGGTGCCCCTTGATACCAGGCCATCTTCTGGCTTTTCTCTACTACGTTATCGCCTTCCAGTGCTGATAAAGGAATAATTTGAATGTCGATATCACCATGAAGGTTTTCAGAAAACGCTAAATACTCTTCACGAATCTCTTCAAAACGCTCTTGGGAATAATCCACAAGATCCATTTTGTTCACAGCAACGACAAAATGTTTCAAGCCAAGCAGGTTTGAGATAAACGAATGGCGACGCGTTTGATCCAATACCCCTTTACGTGCATCAATAAGGATCACTGCAAGATCACACGTTGATGCACCGGTAGCCATATTTCGAGTGTACTGCTCATGCCCCGGCGTATCCGCAATAATGAACTTACGCTTCTGAGTAGAAAAATAACGGTAAGCCACATCAATTGTGATGCCTTGTTCACGCTCGGCTTGCAGACCATCCACCAGCAAGGCTAAGTCTGGTTTTTCACCTGTTGTACCAACACGTTGGCTGTCAGAGTGGACTGCCGCTAATTGATCTTCATAAATCTGCTTCGAGTCATGGAGCAATCGGCCTATCAGTGTACTTTTACCATCGTCTACGGAACCACAGGTTAAAAATCTAAGTAGCGATTTATGTTGATGTTGGTTTAGGTAACCTTCGATACCAAGCTCAGCTAATTGAGCTTCAACTGCACTGTTCATATTCTTTCCTTAGATCTTTTAGAAGTAGCCTTGGCGTTTTTTCAGTTCCATCGATCCAGACTGATCGTGGTCGATCGCTCGTCCCTGACGTTCACTCGATGTGGCAACTAGCATCTCTTCAATAATGCCGGTTAACGTCTTCGCTTCTGACTCAATCGCCCCTGTCAGTGGATAGCAACCCAGAGTTCTGAAACGAACACTCTTTTCTTCAATAACTTCCCCAGGCTCAAGTTCCATTCGATCGTCATCAACCATGATCAACATGCCATCACGCTCAACCACTGGGCGCTTATCCGCTAAATACAATGGCACAATTTCAATATTTTCTAGGTAGATGTATTGCCAAATATCCAGCTCTGTCCAGTTTGATAATGGGAATACGCGGATACTTTCACCCTTGTTAATTTGACCGTTATAGGTACGCCATAACTCAGGACGCTGGTTTTTAGGATCCCAGGTATGGTTCTTGTCACGGAATGAATACACACGCTCTTTCGCACGAGACTTTTCTTCATCACGGCGTGCACCACCGAATGCGGCATCAAAACCGTACTTGTTCAGAGCTTGCTTCAAGCCTTGAGTTTTCATGATGTCCGTATGTTTAGAGGAGCCATGAACAAAAGGGCTACAACCCATTGCTAGACCTTCAGGGTTCTTATGAACCAAAAGCTCAAAGCCATACTTTTCTGCAGTACGATCGCGAAACTCAATCATCTCTTTAAATTTCCAATCGGTATCCACATGAAGAAGTGGGAATGGAATTTTGCCTGGGTAAAACGCCTTACGTGCTAAATGCAACATCACTGACGAATCTTTACCAATGGAGTACATCATCACTGGGTTATCAAATTCTGCTGCAACTTCACGGATGATATGAATACTTTCCGCTTCGAGCTGTTTCAGGTGGGTTAAACGTTGTTGGTCCATGTTTATGCTTCCTTTGCTACTCTGCTTGAGCGAGTGGGCTTAACTTTATTGCCTTACGCATAATGTCTTAGTGGTTCCGCAGACTCCTCACTGCCAAACCAATGTAATTTTTCAGATAAAGCCACAACTTCTCCTACCACGATCAACGCTGGAGATTGGGCATCTTTTGCAAGTTCTGCCAATTGTGAAAGCTGGCCTTTGAAAATTTTCTGATCCGCCTGAGTACCACGCTCAATAATGGCGATTGGTGTACTTAGAGCTCGACCGTGTTCAATTAATTGCTGCTGGATATACGAAGACTTCATCAACCCCATGTAGATCACCAGCGTTTGGTGCCCACGAGCCAGTGTCGACCAATCCATATCATCGGTTTCAGCTTTTAAGTGACCGGTCACAAACATTGCCGATTGAGCATAATCACGGTGAGTTAATGGAATTCCTGCATAAGCTGTTGCCCCGGCAGCAGCGGTAATACCAGGGATCACTTGAAACGCAATCCCGGCATCAGCCAGAACTTCAAGCTCTTCTCCACCACGTCCAAATACAAAAGGATCGCCCCCTTTAATCCGCACAACGCGATGCCCCTGACGGGCAAAATCAACAATTAATTGATTGGTTTTTTCTTGAGGAACACTATGGTGACCTGCGCGCTTACCAACGCAGACCAAAATCGTGGAAGATGGAACAAGCGCCATAATGTCGTCTGACACTAAGTAGTCATACAAAACGACATCAGCTTGTTGAAGGAAAGACAACGCTTTAAGTGTGAGCAATTCAGGATCACCAGGACCTGCGCCTACTAAAGCGACTTCTCCGGGGCGTAATTGACTTTGGACTACCTTCTGAAATGTAGAGGTATTATTTCTCACGCTACTGAGCGGGAACTGAGAAACGCTTTCCTTCATAACCATAATCACCATTTATTCCTTGTGAATAAAATGCATTATGGCGCTCTCTTTATATTACCTGAAATTCTAAAATTTCATTTTTTATTCGAAATACTGATAAGGGAATAGATTCTTCACTCCCTAAAGGTGAGACGCTCGTTGCAGAAGCGCATTTAGCAAACGCTCAAAATCACAATTTAATGCTTACTAAACACATTGTTACATAAGGTTTTGTTACATTATGCGGGTTCACTTAACCCCCTCTATCGGAGCACAACAATGAAAGTCGCAGTGAAACCTTTATCCCTTGCTGTACTTGGCGGCCTGTTAACTATGGCAGGCCCAGCGATGGCAGACACCATTAAATTGCGTATCATCGAGACCACAGACATCCACACAAATGTTATGGACTACGATTACTACAAAGATAAGCCATCACAAAAAATTGGTTTAACTCGTGCTGCTACATTAGTGAAACAAGCCCGTGCAGAAGTGGAAAATAGTGTATTGGTTGATAATGGTGACTTGATCCAAGGTAGCCCGATGGGCGACTACATGGCCTCAAAAGGCATTAAAGAAGGTGAAGTACACCCAGTTTATAAAGCGATGAACCAGCTCAATTATGATGTTGGTAATATCGGTAACCACGAATTCAACTACGGCTTAGAGTTCTTGGCCGAAACCATTAATGATGCCGATTTCCCTTACATCAGTGCTAACGTTTTTGATAAGAAAACAGGTGAACACTACTTCAAGCCTTACATCATCAAAGCACACACTTTTAAAGATAGCGACGGTGTAGAGCACCAAATCAAAGTGGGCTACATCGGCTTTGTCCCACCTCAAATTATGGTTTGGGATAAGAAAAACCTTGAAGGCAAAGTGTTTGCTAAAGATATTAAGGAAACAGCTGAAAAACTGGTTCCTCAAATGAAGAAAGAAGGGGCTGACGTCATTGTTGCGATTCCTCACTCTGGTGTATCGATGGATCCGCACAAACTTGGAGAAGAAAACTCCACCTATTACCTATCAGAAGTGGAAGGTATTGATGCGATTGCATTCGGTCACTCACATGCTGTTTTTCCGGGTAAGGGTTTCGATGATCTAAAAGGTATCGATAACCAAAAAGGTACCATTAATGGTGTCGCCGCCGTCATGCCAGGCCGTTGGGGTAGCCATGTTGGTGTGATTGATCTTGAACTCAAGGAACAAGACGGAAAATGGGTGGTCGTGAAAGGCCAATCGGAAGCCCGCCCTATCTTTAATAAAAAGACAAAACAATCATTAGCAGAAGCAGACTCTGAAATGGTAAAAGCGCTGGCCGCTGACCATAAAGGAACTCGAGATTTTGTTAACCAACCAATTGGTAAAGCCAGCGATGTAATGTACAGCTTTTTGGCATTAGTACAGGATGACCCAACCGTACAAATCGTAAACTTGGCACAAAAAGATTATGTTGAACGCTTTATTCAGGGCGACCCAGATCTCGCAGATATCCCTGTACTTTCTGCCGCGGCGCCATTTAAAGCAGGTGGACGTAAAAACGATCCGGCGAATTTTACTGAAGTAGAATCAGGCCAACTTACATTCCGCAACGCAGCGGATCTTTACCTGTATCCAAATACTCTTGTGGCAATGAAAGTTACGGGTAAAGAGGTGAAAGAATGGCTGGAATGTACCGCAGGTCAGTTTAAGCAGATTGATGTTAACAGCACTGCCCCACAAAGCTTAATCGATTGGGACGGTTTCCGTACCTATAACTTCGACGTGATTGATGGCCTCAACTATCAAATCGATGTAACCACACCGGCGAAATACGATGGTGATTGTAAACTAGTAAATGATAGTGCAGAGCGTATCGTGAACCTAACCTATCAAGGTAAACCAATCGATATGAAGCAGAACTTCATTATTGCTACCAACAACTACCGCGCATACAGCAACAAATTCCCTGGCACTGGCTCTGAGTTTGTTGCTTTTGACTCTCCTGATGAAAACCGTTCAGTTATCGCTGCATATATCACTCGTGTAAGCCACGAAAAAGGAGAATTTACACCAAGTGCAGATAACAATTGGTCATTTGCACCAATCAAATCAGAGAAGAAACTAGATATCCGATTCGAAACGTCACCAAGCGAGAAAGCGGCTGAGTTCATTAAAGAGAAAGGCCAATATCCAATGAAACGAGTCGCTACTGATGATGTAGGTTTTGCGGTTTATCGAATTGACCTTCAAAAATAACGTTAAGTTGTATACTTTACCAAGCCGCAATTTAGATTGCGGCTTTTTATTGAGAGGTTGGTGATGGAACAGAGCTTTATTAACAATTTAGATGCACATGGTTTTACCCAAGATGAAATTCAAGAACTGTGCGATTTAGCGACGCCATTAGAGTTACCAACAAGGCACATATTGGTGCATCAAGGTGAGGAAGCGAGCGATGTTTACTTCATCATAGAAGGCATATGTCACGCCGCCTACCTAACTGAGAAAGGCAAAGAATTCAGCAAAGAGTTTTACTGGGAACAGGATTGGGTCATCGGATTTGAAAGCCTCATAAAGCATCAACCTTCGCCATACTTAATTGAATCTCTCACTCCTTGTAAAATGTTATGTCTACCAGTAGAAACCTTGCGTCGCTGGCGTGAAGAGAAACACAGCCTTTACATAAAGCTGCTTGAAACTCAACTGATGTACAAAGAGAACAAAGAACGTTTCATGTTGCTCTATACAGCAGAAGAGCGCTATGAGCTATTACGCCAAAACTTTCCAAACCTCGTTGAACGAGTCAATGACTGCCAGATCGCTGCCTACCTCGGTATCACACCTATTAGCTTAAGCCGGATTAAAAAACGTATTTCAAGTTAACAATTGTTAATGCTGAAAGAGGCTGGAGTTGTTACAGTCGCTCTACGTCATCGGATTATAGAGGGACTTACATTACATGCTCACTTGGCAGCTTCTTCCTTTTTCTCAACTAACGGCCCAACAACTTTATCAACTGCTCAAATTGAGAGTGGATGTGTTCGTTGTTGAGCAAACGTGCCCATACCCAGAGCTTGATGACAAAGATCATCAACCGGGAGTACATCATCTTTTGGGTTACAGTCATGGGAAACTCGCAGCATGCGCACGTTTATTACCGAAAGGAGTGAGTTATCCGTCAGTCAGTATCGGACGTGTTGCCACCTCAGCTGAATTCAGAGGAACAGGTATTGGCCATCAATTGCTTGAACAAGCTTTGCACGCATGCCATCAGCTATGGCCTGATCAAGATATCGAAATCGGCGCTCAAGAACACTTAATACAGTTTTACACCAAGTATGGATTTAACCAGACCTCGGCAGTGTATTTGGAAGATGACATACCCCACATAGACATGAAACGAGATGGTGGTCAGTGAAACTTGAAGCCACATATTTCGCGATACTGTTACTCATTATGGGCAATTTATTTGCCTCTCTTTCCGATGTTGCTGTAAAGTTACTTAATGGCGAAATCTCCACCTTTCAATACATTTTCATCCGCCAATTATTATCTGTGATCGTAATTGGCCCTCTATGGTTGCGGTTGACCAAACAACAAAGGCAAATCCATACACCGATGCTCCATATTGCAAGAGCACATCTAATCATCTTGGGTAGCGGATGCATGTTCGTTGCCATCACTCATTTACCCTTAGCTACTGCAAATGCCGTCTTTTATGCTGGTCCATTATTGATGCTACCTTTATCCGCTTTATTGCTACGAGAATCGCCCAGTATTACAAACATACTACTCGCGTTATTCGGCTTTATTGGTGTTCTTGTGGTATTGAGGCCTTCAGAATTTCATTGGGCAGCTTGGTTTGCACTTGGTACGGCAGTAACATTGGCTTTATTTAATATCAGTGCTAGAAAAATCGACAGTGTACAACCTCTCATCAGTACACTATTTTGGACCAGCCTACTCTCACTACCGGTATCAGGGTTCTTAGCAATATTGTATTGGCAGCCAACGTCGATAAAGCACTTATTACTCATCTTATGCAGTGCAGGCCTTATCCTTGCTTACAACGGCTTGGCTGTAAGAGCCTACCAACGAGCACCGGCAGCCAAAATAGCAATAGCTGAAAATTCTGGCTTAGTATTTGTCGCCCTATTTGGTTTCATGTGGTTTAACGAGATACCAGATTGGTTGACGACATTAGGAATTGCAATGATTTTGCTTCCCCTAATGCCGTGGAAAGTGTTACTAGGAAATAAATGGTAATGTCTATTTACTGCGACCAAAACCACCATCAGACAACCGAAAAAACATGACCGAGCCTGCTTTTTTTTCCAGCTGGAGAATATCTAAGGAGCCATCTTTCGCAAGCTTATAGCGAACCAATTGGCCTTTTTTTATGTAACTGAGTGGTTTGTCGTTCCCTTCAACTTTCACCAATGCGTTCAGATCTGCCATTGGCAAGCCATTAGTTCGAAAAACTTGAGCTAATGTATCGCCATTTTTTACAACGTACTCTTGCCATACATCAGATTTTGTACCGCTAATTGCAGAATCAAATTGTTCACTCAAACCCGAAGTGTTGATATCGACTTCTACTCTCTGCGTGTTATTGGATTGTGGTGTAGTTATACCATTTTCCGCCCTTGGGAATGGGATAATGGCTATTAACGTGACAACAGGAACAACGATCAGAAGAGCTCGCTGATGAAACTTAGGCAACATTTGCCAGAGTTCAACAACTTTTTGCTTATACGGAGCAATCTCGAACTTTGACCAGTGCTCCTTTAGCAATGCCAAATAATCTGTTTTCTGCTGCTTTTTTCTTCTGCGATTCATCGCTTAATGTCTCTCGCTATAGAACTAAGGTAAGTATAAGAATAGGAATGCTCTGAGTATAGAGATATCGATGCGATTAGGTAATGTGCAGGTAAAATCTTACTGTGACAAGAAAAAAACAAGATCGAACTCTCATTACGTTCGAATGACAAACGCAAATGCGACCCAACGTTTAAACTCCAAGTTTAAGCTGGTATCCTTTAGCCTTTCATCCTCAACCGAGAGAGACATCATGTCTGAAGTTAAATTTGAAACTGTAGAGCAAAAAGCAAGCTACGGTATCGGTCTACAAATGGGCCAACAGCTAGCAGGTTCTGGCTTAGAAGGCCTAAGTGTTGACGCAATTGCAGCAGGTATTGCAACAGCACTTACTGGTGATATGCCATCTATTGAAATTGATGAGATCAACAAAGCACTTCAAGAGCTTCACACTCGCGCTGAAGCTGCACGCCAAGAAGCGGCAAAAGCTGCTGCAGCTGACGGTGAAGCATTTCTAAAAGACAATGCACTACGCCCAGAAGTTACTGTACTTGAGTCAGGCCTTCAATACGAAGTGATCACAGAAGGCACTGGTGAAATTCCAACTTCAGATAAGCAAGTACGTGTTCACTACCACGGTGAGCTAACTGACGGTACTGTATTCGACAGCTCTGTATCTCGCGGTCAACCAGCAGAATTCCCAGTAACTGGCGTAATTAAAGGTTGGGTTGAAGCACTTCAACTAATGCCTGTTGGTTCTAAGTGGAAACTATACATCCCACAAGATCTCGCATACGGTGAGCGTGGTGCAGGTGCAGCTATTCCTCCATTTGCAGCACTAGTATTCGAAGTTGAACTACTAGATATCCTATAATCTAGCAGCGAATTAAGGTTAAATAATGGCGATACTTTTGTATCGCCATTTTTTTTGTATATGATTCTCATATCACTTTTAATAACTATAAGGATTGTAAATGAATAAGTTTCTCATCGCTGCTGTATTAACTGGTACAACTTTGCTTGGATGTCAAAGTAACAGTTCTCCAAATACACAAACCTCTTCAGAGACTAACTATACAACTATCGCAACAAGTGTAGCCATGGCTGCACTACAAGCTTGGTCAACACAGGGAAATTTAGACTCCGCATTAATAGAGTCTATACAAGGAGTGACTAATGTATCAACGGATCAAGCTATCGGGGGGGTTGGCTCTCTTTTAGCACTTGCACAAAACACATTGAAACCAAGTCAAAATAATGAGCTTGGTTCGCTAGTACCAGGTTATGAAGCCTTAGAGAATAGCGGATTAACTTCAATGATAACAACCAGTAGTGCTGTAGATAGTACTTTTTCAAGCTTGGGTATGGATACTTCAATGGTGAATAGCTTCTCCCCCATCATCATCGAGTCATTGAAGTCTCAGGGAGCAAGCTCATCTCTGCTTAGCTCATTAGGAGCAATTTGGCAGTAACACTGAGTTTTATAAGAGAAGCAAAGGCTAGAGTCACTTCTTTTAGAAAGTCACAGATACAAAAAAGCCGAGCTTACGCTCGGCTTTTTAGTTCTTAGGAACCTGATTACTCAGCAGCTTCTTCAGCAGCTGGGCGATCTACAAGCTCAATGTAAGCCATTGGAGCTTTATCACCAGCACGGAAGCCAGCTTTTAGGATACGAGTGTAACCGCCCTGACGAGCAGCAAAACGTGGACCTAGTTCGTTAAATAGTTTTGCAACTACTTCGTTATCACGAGTACGTGCAAATGCTAGACGACGGTTAGCAACGCTGTCAGTCTTAGCTAGTGTAATCAAAGGCTCAACTACGCGACGTAGCTCTTTTGCTTTTGGCAGTGTAGTCTTGATAACTTCATGACGTACTAGAGAGCTAGCCATGTTGCTGAACATCGCTTTGCGATGACTGCTGTTGCGGTTGAGTTGACGACCACTCTTACGATGGCGCATGACCTAATCCTTCTAACTAGTATCGATTAATCTTCAGCGATAGACGCTGGTGGCCAATTTTCTAGGCGCATGCCCAGAGATAGACCACGTGATGCAAGTACGTCTTTGATCTCAGTAAGAGATTTCTTACCAAGGTTTGGCGTTTTAAGTAGCTCAACCTCAGTACGCTGTACAAGATCACCGATGTAGTGAATCGCTTCTGCTTTCAAACAGTTAGCAGAGCGAACTGTTAGTTCAAGATCGTCTACAGGACGCAGTAGGATCGGATCGAATTCAGGCTTCTCTTCCTTCTCCTCAGGTACACGTACATCACGAAGATCTACGAACGCATCCAATTGTTCAGCTAGGATAGTAGCCGCACGACGGATTGCTTCCTCAGGGTCTAGAGTACCATTCGTTTCCATATCGATGACTAGCTTATCTAAGTCAGTACGTTGCTCTACACGAGCAGCATCAACAGAATAAGCAATTTTATCTACCGGGCTGTATGTTGCATCAACCAGTAGGCGGCCAATTGGACGCTCATCTTCTTCAGTATGGATACGAGCAGAAGCAGGAACATAACCGCGACCACGTTCAACTTTAATGCGCATAGCGATTTCAGCGTTGTCATCCGTTAGGTGACAAATAACGTGTTCTGGGTTAGCGATCTCTACATCACCGTCATGGGTGATGTCACCTGCAACCACAGGGCCCGAGCCTGATTTGTTTAGCGTAATAAACACTTCATCTTTGCCTTCGGCAACGCGTACAGCCAAACCTTTAAGGTTTAGAAGGATTTCAAGAATATCTTCCTGAACACCTTCTTTAGTGCTGTATTCGTGTAGAACGCCTTCAATCTCTACTTCAGTAACGGCACAACCCGGCATAGAAGATAGTAGAATACGGCGAAGTGCATTACCCAGAGTATGGCCAAAACCACGCTCTAACGGCTCAAGAGTTACTTTTGCGTGAGTCGTGCTGATTTGTTCAATGTCAACAAGACGTGGCTTAAGAAATTCTGTTACAGAACCCTGCATTGTGTCCTCTCTTTAGTTTAAACCTTACTTAGAGTAAAGCTCGACGATCAATTGTTCGTTGATGTCAGCAGATAGATCTGAACGCTCAGGCATACGCTTGAACGTACCTTCCATCTTACCACCATCTACTTCAATCCAAGTTGGTTTTTCGCGTTGTTCTGCAACTTCTAGAGCTGCTTTGATGCGAGCTTGCTTTTTAGCTTTCTCACGAATAGCAACAACGTCGTTTGCCGCAACTTTGAAAGAAGGAACGTTTACAACTTTACCGTTAACTAGAATAGCTTTGTGGCTCACTAGCTGACGTGCTTCTGCGCGAGTTGCACCAAAGCCCATACGGTAAACTACGTTATCAAGACGACCTTCAAGAAGCTGAAGTAGGTTTTCACCTGTGTTGCCTTTAAGGCGAGCAGCTTCTTTGTAGTAGTTACGGAATTGTTTTTCTAGAACGCCGTACATACGACGAACTTTTTGCTTCTCACGAAGCTGAACGCCATACTCAGATAGACGACCGCGACGAGCGCCGTGTACACCTGGTGCGTTATCAATTTTACACTTGGTATCGATCGCGCGTACACCAGACTTAAGGAATAAGTCAGTGCCTTCACGACGGCTAAGCTTCAGCTTAGGACCCAAATATCTTGCCATGATCTTTCTCCAATCTTCCCAGAAACGTTATACGCGACGTTTCTTAGGTGGACGACAACCGTTATGTGGGATTGGTGTAGCATCAACAATATTAGTGATGCGGAAACCAGCAGCGTTCAGTGCGCGAACAGTAGATTCACGACCTGGACCTGGACCCTTAACCATAACTTCCAAGTTCTTTAGGCCGTATTCTTTAGCCATTTCAGCACAACGCTCTGCAGCAACCTGTGCAGCAAACGGAGTAGACTTACGAGAACCGCGGAAACCTGAACCACCAGCAGTAGCCCAAGCTAGTGCATTACCTTGACGGTCAGTGATAGTTACGATTGTGTTATTGAAAGATGCATGAATGTGCGCAACGCCATCTGCAACTTGCTTGCGTACGCGCTTACGAGCGCGAGTTGGTTGTTTAGCCATTGTACTCTACCTTCCCGATTATTTCTTGATCGGCTTACGCGGACCCTTACGGGTGCGAGCATTGGTTTTAGTACGCTGTCCACGTAGTGGTAGACTGCGACGATGACGAAGACCACGGTAACAGCCAAGGTCCATTAGACGCTTGATGTTCATAGATACTTCACGACGTAGATCACCTTCTACAGTGTACTTAGCTACACCATCACGCAGTTGATCGATCTGCTCTTCAGTTAGTTCACTGATCTTAACATCTTCAGCAATACCCACTTCAGCCAAAATTGCCTGAGAGCGAGTTTTACCGATGCCATAAATCGCTGTTAGTGCGATTACAGCATGTTTTTGATCAGGAATGTTAATGCCTGCTATACGGGCCATTATTCACTCCTAGTGTTTCATAAAAGAATTAGCCGCAGCAAAGCCCGTAGAGGATACGCTGCGGAATACTACTTCTTTTGCACGCAAAAGGTAGGCCGAGGAATATACTCGACACTACCTTATATTTCAAGTAAAAATTTCTGCTGATTAGCCTTGGCGCTGCTTGTGCTTTGGCTCACTGCAAATCACGCGTACAACACCGTTACGCTTGATTACTTTACAGTTACGGCAGATTTTTTTAACGGAAGCACGAACTTTCATTGCTAAACTCCGTAATGAAACCTGATTATCGGCCGTAGCCTTTCAGGTTTGCTTTTTTCAACACAGAATCATACTGTTGAGACATCAGATGAGTCTGTACCTGTGCCATAAAGTCCATGATTACAACTACTACGATTAGTAGAGATGTACCGCCGAAGTAGAAACGTACGTTCCACGCGACCATCATAAACTCTGGAATCAGACAGATAAACGTAATGTACAGTGCACCAGCAAGGGTTAAACGTGTCATTACTTTATCAATATACTTAGCTGTCTGCTCACCTGGGCGGATGCCGGGTACGAATGCACCGGACTTCTTCAAGTTATCTGCTGTCTCTCTCGGGTTGAAAACCAACGCCGTGTAGAAGAAACAGAAGAAAATAATCGCTGCGGCATAAAGCATGACATACAAAGGTTGACCTGGGCTAAGAGCTAAAGACACGTCAGTTAACCAACCGAACGCGCTGCTCTCACCATTCTGACCAAACCATTGCGCCAATGTTCCTGGGAACAAAATAATGCTTGATGCAAAGATTGCTGGAATAACACCTGCCATATTAATTTTAAGTGGCAAGTGAGTGCTTTGCGCAGCAAATACTTTACGACCTTGTTGACGCTTCGCGTAGTTCACAACGATTTTACGTTGACCACGCTCCATGAAAACAACGAAGTAAATTACTGCAAAAGCTAGTACACCAATCAACAGCAGAAGAAGTACATGCAATTCACCTTGACGCGCTTGCTCGATTGTTTGACCGATTGCAGAAGGCAACCCAGCAACAATACCTGCGAAAATTAGTAACGATATACCGTTACCTATTCCACGCTCTGTAATTTGTTCACCTAACCACATAAGAAACATGGTGCCGGTTACTAAACTTACGGTAGCAATTAGCGTAAACATGGTTTGGTTGATAACAACCAGATTATCGACCATGTTTGGTAAGCCTGTTGCAATACCAATAGCCTGGAATGTTGCAAGTACAAGCGTGCCATAGCGTGTATATTGGCTTATCTTACGACGGCCTGCTTCACCCTCTTTTTTGAGTTCCGCTAACGCTGGATGAACTACTGTTAGCAATTGGACAACAATAGATGCCGAAATATACGGCATGATGCCCAATGCTAAGATAGATGCACGCTCAAGAGCACCACCGGAGAACATGTTAAACATTTCAACGATGGTACCTTTTTGCTGTTCGAACAAATCGGCAAGTACAGCAGCGTCAATACCAGGAATCGGCACAAAAGAGCCGGCTCGGAATACTAAAAGTGCACCAATTACGAATAATAAGCGCGACTTTAGCTCACTTAAGCCGCTCTGAGCACTACGAAAATCTTGTCCTGGTTTCTTAGCCATCTGTACCTCGTTCCTCGAGATTATTCCTCGATTTTACCGCCTGCAGCTTCGATTGCAGCTTTAGCGCCTTTAGTCACACGTAGACCTTTAACAGTCACTGCTTTGTTAATTTCACCAGAAAGAACAACTTTAACAAATTCGATGTTCTTAGTGATTACGTTAGCAGCTTTAAGGCTGTTTAGATCAACCACGTCACCAGTTACTTTCGCTAGCTCAGCTAGACGAACTTCAGCAGACACTAGGCTCTTACGAGAAGTGAAACCGAATTTAGGTAGACGTTGTTTCAGAGGCATTTGACCGCCTTCGAAACCTGGGCGAACTTTACCGCCAGAACGTGATTTTTGACCTTTGTGACCACGGCCACCTGTTTTACCAAGACCAGAACCGATACCACGACCTACGCGCTTCGCAGAAGGCTTAGAACCCGCAGCCGGTGATAGAGTATTCAAACGCATTCTGATTACTCCTCAACTTTAACCATGTAGTAAACCTTGTTGATCATACCGCGTACGCACGGTGTATCTTCAAGTTCTACTGTGTGGTTGATTTTACGAAGACCTAGACCACGAAGCGTAGCTTTGTGCTTAGGTAGACGACCAATTGAGCTTTTAGTTTGAGTTACTTTAATAGTTGCCATCGTGTGCTTACTCCGAAATAGATTCAACAGTTAGACCACGTTTAGCAGCAACCATTTCTGGCGACTTCATGCTACCTAGTGCATCGATCGTTGCACGAACGATGTTGATAGGGTTCGTAGAACCGTATGCTTTAGATAGTACGTTGTGTACACCAGCAACTTCTAGTACTGCACGCATCGCACCACCGGCGATAACACCTGTACCTTCTGCAGCAGGCTGCATGTAAACTTTAGAGCCCGAATGGCGACCTTTCACTGGGTGGTGAAGAGTGCCTTCGTTAAGCGCGATCGTAGTCATGTTACGACGTGCTTTTTCCATTGCTTTTTGAATCGCTGCAGGTACTTCACGAGCTTTGCCGTAACCGAAACCTACACGACCGTTACCGTCACCAACAACTGTTAGTGCAGTAAAGCTCATGATTCGACCACCTTTAACCGTCTTAGAAACACGGTTAACTGCGATCAGCTTTTCTTGCAAATCATTCGCTTGAACTTGTTGTTCTTTAGCCATCTTCCAACCCTACCTTAGAATTTCAGACCAGCTTCGCGAGCAGATTCTGCTAGCGCCGCTACTCGACCGTGGTATTGGAAACCAGAACGATCAAATGCAACTGCTTCAACGCCTTTTTCAAGAGCGCGTTCAGCAATAGCTTTACCTACTGCTTTAGCTGCATCGATGTTACCAGTGTATTTCACTTGCTCACGGATCGCTTTTTCTACAGTAGAAGCTGAAGCGATAACCTCAGAGCCGTTTGATGCGATAACCTGAGCGTACACGTGACGAGGAGTACGGTGTACTACTAGGCGAGTTGCACCCAGTTCTGCAATCTTACGACGTGCACGTGTAGCACGACGGATGCGAGATGCTTTCTTATCCATAGTGTTACCTTACTTCTTCTTAGCTTCTTTAGTACGCACATTTTCATCTGCGTAACGAACACCTTTACCTTTATAAGGCTCAGGCTCACGGTAAGAACGAATGTCAGCCGCTACTTGACCAACAAGTTGTTTGTCACAACCAGTGATCACGATTTCAGTTTGGCTTGGACATTCAGCTTTAATACCCGCTGGCAACTCGTGCTCAACAGGGTGAGAGAAGCCAAGTGTTAGACCTACAGCGTTGCCTTTAATAGCAGCACGGTAACCAACACCTTTAAGAGTTAGCTTCTTAGTAAAGCCTTCAGTAACACCAACAACCATGTTGTTAACTAGAGCGCGAGCAGTACCTGCTTGTGCCCATGCGTTAGCAACACCTTCTTTAGGACCGAAAGTAAGGTTGTTATCTTCCTGAGCGACAACTACTGCGTCATTAAGAACGCGAGACAGTTCGCCTTTAGCACCTTTTACAGTGATTTCTTGGCCGTTTAGTTTCACCTCTACGCCAGCTGGAATAGCGACAGGTGCTTTAGCAACACGAGACATATTCTACTCCTATTACGCTACGTAGCAGATGATTTCACCACCAAGACCTGCTTTACGTGCAGCACGGTCTGACATCAGACCCTTGGAAGTTGAAACGATAGCAACACCTAGACCACCCATTACAGATGGTAGCGAGTCTTTGTTCTTGTAGACGCGCAGACCTGGACGTGAAACACGCTTTAGTTGCTCGATAACTGGTTTAGCTTGGAAGTACTTAAGAGTAACTTCTAGCTCAGGTTTTACGTCGCCTTCAACAGCGAAGTCAGTGATGTAACCTTCAGCTTTTAGTAGTGCAGCGATTGCAACTTTAAGCTTTGAAGAAGGCATCTTAACAGCAACTTTGTTTGCTGCCTGACCGTTACGAATGCGGGTCAGCATATCCGAAATCGGATCTTGCATGCTCATATGATTTACTCCAAATGATTAAAAGTGGCAATTACCAGCTAGCCTTACGAAGACCCGGAATCTCGCCTTTCATGCAAGCTTCACGAACCTTAATACGGCTTAGACCGAACTTACGTAGGTAACCGTGTGGACGACCAGTTTGGTTACAACGGTTGCGCTGACGTGATGCACTTGAATCACGTGGAAGAGTTTGCAGTTTTAGAACCGCGTTCCAACGATCTTCTTCAGATGCGTTTACATCGCTGATGATAGCTTTTAGCGCTGCACGCTTTTCAGCGAACTTAGCTACTAGCTTCGCACGTTTAGCTTCACGTGCTTTCATTGATTGTTTAGCCATAACAGTAACCCTTCACCTTACTTACGGAATGGGAAGTTAAAGGCAGCCAGCAGAGCACGGCCTTCCTCATCAGTGCCAGCAGACGTCGTGATAGTAATATCAAGACCGCGCACACGATCAACTTTATCAAAGTCGATTTCCGGGAAGATGATTTGCTCGCGAACGCCCATGCTGTAGTTACCGCGACCGTCAAAAGACTTAGCGCTAACACCACGGAAGTCACGTACACGTGGAAGAGCGATCGAAATTAGACGCTCAAGAAAATCCCACATACGTTCGCCACGCAAGGTTACTTTACAACCGATAGGGTAGCCTTCACGGATTTTGAAACCTGCTACAGATTTACGAGCTTTAGTGATAAGTGGCTTTTGACCAGAGATCGTTGCCATATCAGCAGCTGCGTTTTCTAGCAGTTTCTTATCGTTGATTGCTTCACCAACACCCATGTTTAGGGTGATTTTCTCGATTCTAGGGACTTGCATGACGCTTGTGTAGCTGAACTGTTTGGTCAGTTCAGCGACTACAGACGACTTGTAGTAATCATGCAGTTTCGCCATAGTAGAACTCCAAATTACTTCTATTAGTTAGAAACGGTTTCGCCGTTAGACTTGAAGAAACGAACTTTTTTGCCGTCTTCAAAACGGAAACCGATACGGTCCGCTTTACCAGTAGCTGCGTTGAAAATAGCCACGTTAGAAACATCGATCGCTGCTTCTTGCTCAACGATACCACCTTGGATACCTAGAGCAGGAACAGGTTTCTGGTGTTTCTTAACAAGGTTGATACCTTCTACGATAACTTTACCAGTTGCGAGAACCTTAGTTACTTTACCTTTCTTGCCTTTATCTTTACCAGCAAGAACGATTACTTCGTCATTACGACGGATTTTAGCTGCCATCTTACGTGCTCCTTACAGAACTTCTGGAGCCAGTGAAACGATCTTCATGAACTTATCGCCACGAAGTTCGCGTGTCACAGGACCAAAGATACGTGTACCGATTGGTTGCTCAGTGTTGTCGTTCAACAATACACAAGCATTTCGGTCGAAGCGAATGACAGAACCGTCCGGACGACGTACGCCTTTACGGGTGCGAACTACCACCGCCTTCAGAACGTCACCTTTTTTAACTTTACCGCGAGGAATTGCTTCCTTAACAGTAACTTTGATAACGTCACCGATATGTGCATAACGGCGGTGAGAGCCACCCAGAACCTTAATACACATTACGCTGCGAGCGCCTGAGTTATCAGCTGCGTCCAGCATACTTTGCATTTGGATCATGTTAGTGCTCCGCTAAATATTAAAACTAGACCCATCTCGGGTCGGGCTGCCTCTTTAAAAGGGACGCGAATTGTACCACCCTTTTTTGTGATTGGGTAGTCAAAAAATAAACGGCTCCAAAAATAATTTTGGAGCCGTTTCTTTATAGATAAGTGAAGATTACATCTTCGCCTTTTCTACAACTTTTACCAAAGTCCAAGACTTAGTCTTAGACAGTGGACGACACTCTGCGATTTCAACAGTGTCGCCTAGGCCACACTCATTGTTTTCGTCATGTGCGTGTACTTTAGTCGTGCGCTTTACGAATTTACCGTAAATTGGGTGTTTAACCATGCGCTCGATAGCAACTACGATAGACTTGTCCATCTTGTCGCTAACTACACGACCTTGTTGAGTACGTTTTACTTCGCTCATTATGCGCCTGCCTTCTCAGTCAAAACAGTTTTCACACGTGCGATATCACGGCGTACAGCTTTCAGAGTATGAGTTTGCTGTAGCTGACCAGTCGCAGCCTGCATGCGCAGGTTGAACTGTTCACGTAGCAAATTCAAAAGCTCAGCGTTAAGCTCTTCAACGCTCTTTTCGCGTAGATCTTGTGCTTTCATCACATCACCTGCTTAGTTACAAATGTAGTCTTGAATGGCAGTTTACGAGCCGCTAGGCGGAACGCTTCACGTGCCAATTCTTCAGGTACACCGTCCATTTCGTACATAACCTTACCAGGTTGGATTTGGGCTACCCAGTACTCAACGTTACCTTTACCCTTACCTTGACGAACTTCAAGCGGTTTTTCTGTGATTGGTTTGTCTGGGAACACACGGATCCAGATTTTACCTTGACGCTTAACATGACGCGTCATTGCACGACGTGCTGCTTCGATTTGACGAGCAGTTAGACGACCACGGCCAACAGCTTTCAAGCCGAAAGTACCGAAACTTACGTCAGTACCTTTAGCAAGACCGCGGTTACGACCAGTGTGAACCTTACGGAACTTAGTACGTTTAGGTTGTAGCATCTGTCGACTCCTTACTTACGGCCTTTGCGCTGCTTCTTAGGCTTGTCGCCTTTAGGCTCTACAGCGTTAGCTGCTGGCATACCGCCTAGGATCTCACCTTTGAAGATCCAAACTTTAATGCCGATCACACCATATTGAGTGTGAGCCGAAGAAGTTGCGTAATCAATGTCAGCACGTAGAGTGTGTAGAGGCACACGGCCTTCACGGTACCACTCAGAACGTGCGATTTCAGCGCCGCCTAGACGACCACTTACTTCTACTTTGATGCCTTTAGCGCCTAGACGCATTGCGTTTTGTACTGCGCGCTTCATAGCACGACGGAACATAACACGACGCTCTAGCTGAGACGCGATGCTGTCACCAACAAGTTGTGCATCTAACTCAGGTTTACGTACTTCAGCGATGTTAATTTGCGCTGGTACACCTGCAATTTTAGCTACAGCTGCGCGTAGCTTCTCTACGTCTTCACCTTTCTTACCGATTACAACGCCAGGACGAGCAGTGTGAATAGTCACACGGATGCTCTTAGCTGGACGTTCGATAACGATGCGTGATAGAGATGCTTTTTGTAGTTCCTTAGTAAGGAACTGACGTACCTTGAAGTCGCCGTCTAGGTTGTCAGCGAATTCTTTGGTATTAGCAAACCAAGTAGCATTCCAAGGCTTAACGATGCCTAAACGAATACCATTAGGATGTACTTTTTGACCCATTGCTTACTCTCCTAGTCTCAAGCGTCTGCAACAACAACAGTGATGTGGCTTGAACGCTTCAAGATACGATCCGCACGACCTTTAGCACGAGGCATAATACGCTTCATGATCGGGCCTTCATCTACGAAGATTTTAGCGACTGATAGATCGTCGATATCTGCACCTTCGTTGTGCTCCGCGTTCGCGATAGCTGATTCAAGAACTTTCTTGATAAGATCAGCAGCTTTTTTGTTGCTGAACGTCAAGATTTCTAGAGCTTGATCAACTGATTTACCACGAATTTGATCTGCAACTAAGCGAGCTTTCTGAGGCGAAATGCGAGCAAAGTTATGTTTAGCTAATGCTTCCATCATCTACTCCTTAACGCTTCTTAGCTTTCTTATCCGCAGCGTGACCGCGGTAAGTACGAGTTGGTGCGAATTCGCCCAGTTTGTGACCGATCATTTCTTCGGTTACGAAAACTGGTACGTGCTGACGACCATTATGGACAGCGATGGTCAAACCGATCATTGTAGGAATGATCATTGAGCGACGGGACCAAGTCTTAATAGGCTTTTTGTCTCCGCTTTCCACCGCTTTCTCTACCTTCTTCAGCAAGTGTAGGTCAATAAATGGACCTTTCTTGAGAGAACGTGGCATGGCTTATCCTCTTATATAGATTACTTGTTACGACGACGTACGATGTACTTGTCAGTGCGTTTGTTCTTACGGGTCTTAAAGCCTTTAGTTGGCATACCCCAAGGAGAAACTGGGTGACGACCACCAGATGTGCGACCTTCACCACCACCGTGTGGGTGGTCAACCGGGTTCATTACCACACCGCGAACGGTTGGACGAACACCGCGCCAGCGGTTAGCACCAGCTTTACCTAGTTCACGTAGCATGTGTTCTGCATTGCCTACTTCACCGATTGTTGCACGGCCTTCAGACAATACTTTACGCATCTCACCAGAACGTAGACGGATAGTTACGTATGCACCGTCGCGAGCAACGATTTGAGCATAAGCACCAGCCGAACGAGCTAGCTGAGCACCTTTACCAGGTTTAAGTTCAACACAGTGTACAGTAGAACCTACTGGGATATTGCGCATTGGCAGAGTGTTACCTGCTTTAATTGGCGCATCCACACCAGATTGAATCTGGTCACCTGCTTGAACACCTTTAGGTGCGATGATGTAACGACGCTCACCGTCTGCGTACAGAACTAGAGCAATGTTTGCGCTACGGTTTGGATCGTATTCTAGACGCTCAACTTTCGCTGGAATGCCATCTTTAGTACGTTTGAAGTCAATTACACGGTAGTGGTGTTTGTGACCACCGCCGATGTGACGTACTGTGATACGACCGTTGTTGTTACGACCACCGTTCTTAGAGTTTTTCTCTAGAAGAGGTGCGTAAGGCTTACCTTTGTGTAGGTCAGCGTTAACAACTTTAACAACGTGACGACGACCAGCCGAAGTCGGCTTACATTTAACAATAGCCATTTCTCAACTACTCCTGTTATTCCGCGCCGCCAACAAAGTCAAGATCTTGACCTTCTTTCAAAGTAACGTACGCTTTCTTAACGTCGCTGCGGCGACCTTGGCGTAGACCTTGACGTTTGGTCTTACCCTTAGTGATAAGAGTATTTACAGACTTAACTTCAACTTCAAATAGCTTTTCTACAGCTGCTTTGATCTCTTTTTTAGTTGCATCTTTAGCTACTTTAAAAACGATAGTGTTCGCTTTTTCAGCAGCCATAGTTGCTTTTTCAGAGATGTGCGGAGCACGTAGAACTTTTAGGATACGCTCTTCAGTGATCATGCTAGCATCTCCTCAACTTGCTTAACTGCTTCAGCAGTCATTACAACTTTGTCGAACGCGATTAGTGAAACTGGATCAATACCAGCTACGTCACGTGCGTCAACTTTGTATAGGTTACGAGCAGCTAGGAATAGATTCTCATCTACTTCGCTAGTCACGATTAGAGCGTCAGTTAGCTCAAGCTCTTTAAGCTTAGCTACAAGCTCTTTAGTTTTTGGCGCTTCTACTGAGAAGTTATCAACAACGATTAGACGTTCTTGACGAACTAGCTCAGAAAGAATGCTCTTCATAGCACCACGGTACATTTTCTTGTTAACTTTTTGGCTGTGATCTTGTGGTTTCGCAGCAAAAGTAACACCACCTGTACGCCAGATTGGGCTACGGATTGTACCAGCACGTGCGCGGCCAGTACCTTTTTGACGCCATGGCTTAGCGCCACCGCCAGATACTTCTGAACGTGTTTTCTGAGCACGTGTACCTTGACGAGCACCTGCTGCATACGCAACAACTACTTGGTGTACAAGAGCTTCGTTAAACTCACGTCCGAAAGTAGTTTCAGAAACAGTTAGTGCATCAGCACCTTTAACCATAAGTTCCATTACTTACTCCTGAGACGTTATGCTTTAACAGCTGGTTTAACGATCACGTTGCCGCCAGTTGAGCCTGGGACTGCACCTTTAATAAGAAGCAGGTTGCGCTCAGCGTCAACACGTACGATCTCTAGGTTTTGAGTCGTTACACGCTCAGCACCCATGTGACCTGCCATTTTCTTGCCTTTAAACACGCGACCTGGAGTCTGACATTGACCGATAGAACCAGGAGCACGGTGAGACAATGAGTTACCGTGAGTCATATCTTGAGTACGGAAGTTCCAACGCTTAACAGCGCCTTGGAAACCTTTACCCTTAGATGTACCAGTAACGTCTACTTTCTTAGTTTCGTTGAATAGTTCAACTGTTAGCTCAGCACCAACTTCGAACTCTTCACCGTTTTCCAAACGGAATTCCCAAAGACCACGACCAGCTTCAACACCTGCTTTTGCAAAGTGACCTGCTTCTGGTTTAGATACGCGGTTAGCTTTCTTTGCACCAGTAGTTACCTGGATTGCTGCGTAGCCATCTGTCTCAAGAGTTTTAACTTGAGATACACGGTTTGCTTCAACCTCAACAACAGTTACTGGGATAGAAACGCCTTCTTCAGTAAATACGCGGGTCATACCCACTTTACGACCGATTAGACCAATCATTCTTCTAATCTCCCTTAACCTAGGCTAATTTGTACGTCAACGCCCGCAGCAAGGTCTAGACGCATCAGAGCATCAACAGTTTTGTCTGTTGGCTCAACGATGTCGATTAGACGTTTGTGAGTACGGATTTCGTACTGATCACGAGCATCTTTGTTAACGTGTGGAGAGATAAGAACTGTGAAACGCTCTTTACGAGTAGGTAGTGGGATTGGACCACGAACCTGTGCGCCAGTGCGCTTAGCTGTTTCAACGATTTCCGCTGTAGAAGCATCGATTAGTTTGTAATCGAAAGCTTTAAGGCGGATACGGATACGTTGGTTCTGCATGAGACAGAGCTCCAATATTAAAAATTACACAAACAATATCGCCACTCAAGCTCGTCAAGACGAGAGAATGCCGATTGATTCATGTGAAACCGTAGCATCCAAGATTAGGATGCATTGTCAGTTAATTTTCGATTAACTATCCCTATATATCAGAGTCACCTCTGGGAATAGTTATTCCGAAGAATAGATAGCTAATTGTATTAACCGCGAACATAAGCTGAGTATACATTACCTAACTTATCAAAAGATAAGTCCGCTCCTCGCTGCTCATTGGTTCACAACTGAACAAGTCAGTGCGGCGTATTATACAGATCACAACTTCGCTTGCAAGTACTGTTCAAAAAATAAAAAGTGCCATATAGACTTTTAGGCGTGAATGGCTTTCACCCCCTCTTCCAGCAACTGTAGCTGCTCCAATCCCTGCTTAGTGGCTTTAGGCTTTACAACAGCAATCATCTGCAACATTCCTTGATGGACGACTTGCTCAGTTATTTGAGTTTTTACCGACATTGCAGAGCGGTAGCCAAGCCAACTCGATGCAATCAAATGCAATGTTGTCACAAAGGGACGCATTTCTTCCTCTTCGACATTCAGTAACTCAAGTTCAATAAATGCTCTAACAATACTGATCAGGTTACTCTGCAGCTTTTCCTGAACATGTATATAATCGTCGTGAAGAACTTCATCTCGCTGAAGAATTTCAGGCAAGTTTGCGTAGAAGAATCGATATTTCCACATCAAGGTAAAAATTGAATCAAGGTAGTGTTTCAGTAGTACTAAGCTTTCTTGTTGCCCTTGAAAAGGAGTGAAACGTTCTAAAAGCTCAGCCGAATATAAAGCAAAGATTTCTCGGACAATTTCTTGCTTGTTTCGATAGTGATAGTAGAGGTTACCAGGGCTAATATCGATGTGAGCAGCAATATGGTTAGTCGTTATGTTCCGCTCTCCATGTTTGTTAAACAACTCAAGAGCAGCGAATACGATCTTGTCACGAGTTTTCATCTCTACGTGTAATCCCTTAATAGCAGTATTTGAAGTATAACCAGTAGTTTAGCCAATAACAAAAAAGCGCCTGATTAGACCAGACGCTTTATTAATTAGTTTGTTATTTATGATACGGCTTAGAGAGTTCGTGTACTGCTTCAACAAACACACCCGCATTTTCAGGCGGCACATCTAAGTGGATACCGTGACCTAGGTTGAATACATGGCCAGTACCAGCATCACCAAACCCCTCAAGGATACTTGCTACTTCCTCTCGGATACGGTCAGGAGATGCATATAGCATTGATGGATCCATGTTGCCTTGAAGTGCCACTTTATCACCAATACGTGCTTTCGCGTCTGCAATGTTGATTGTCCAGTCCAGACCCACTGCATCACAGCCAGTAGCTGCGATTTGTTCAAGCCACATGCCACCATTCTTCGTAAATAGTGTCACCGGTACACGGCGACCATCATTTTCACGGATCAGACCATCAACAATCTTGTGCATGTACTGAAGTGAAAATAGGTTGTAATCACGTGGAGTAAGAACGCCTCCCCATGTATCAAACACCATTACAGACTGCGCACCCGCTTTAATTTGCGCGTTTAGGTATTCAATAACGCTGTCTGCCAGTTTATCTAGCAGAAGGTGCAGCGTTTGTGGTTCTGCATACATCATCTTCTTGATCTTAGTGAATGCTTTTGAACTGCCACCTTCCACCATATAAGTTGCTAGTGTCCAAGGGCTGCCAGAGAAGCCAATCAGTGGAACATCACCATTCAAATCTTTGCGGATCTGACGTACTGCATTCATTACATATTGCAGCTCACCTTCAGGATCCGGCAGACCGATTTTCTCTACGTCTGCTTTGCAGGTAATTGGATTATCAAACACTGGGCCTTCACCAGCTGCAAAACGTAGACTAAGCCCCATTGCATCTGGAATCGTTAGAATGTCAGAAAATAAAATGGCTGCATCAAGAGGAAAACGGCGCAATGGCTGAAGCGTCACTTCAGATGCAAGTTCTGCATTTTTACATAAAGACATAAAGTCGCCAGCTTGCGCACGTGTGGCTTTATACTCAGGTAAATAACGACCAGCCTGACGCATCATCCATACAGGTGTGTAGTCTACTGATTCTTTAAGTAATGCGCGCAGATAACGATCATTTTTTAATTCTGTCATTCCGTTATTCCAATTCAATTAACTTCATTTATTTCGCTCGTATTCTAACACTGTTTCCATCTCAAAAGCTGCGTGCTTTGCAACCTGGATCAAGTTATTAACTTTTAGATGAACAGTTCGTTTGCCAGTACACAATAACAGTGTTAAAAATTTGTTTGCTAGCGAAAACTACAATTACAATACTGAGTACTTGAGACTCAGCATCTCATAACGACATCTTACTTACCCCCTCCTTCATTGGAGGGTTTTTTTTGTTCTCTACAATTTCTAATACAGTTTGATCAATCAACTGACGTGCAATTGTTCCTTTAGGAGCCACCCCTGGCATATTTTCTGGCGAGAACCAGCCAGCATCACTGAGTTCAGTATAATCTGGCTTAATATTTCCCGACTCATAATCCGCAAAAAAGGCAGCCATCAAGCTACTTGGAAAGGCCCATGGTTGGCTACCGTAATATCGAATATTCTTAACTCGGATTCCCGTTTCTTCAAAAACTTCTCGTTCTACACATTGTTCCAACGTCTCTCCTACCTCGACAAAACCGGCGATTACGGTATACATACCATTTCTGTGGCGAGGGTGTTGCGCCAACAATATTTGGTTCTCATTGCGCACCGCAACAATAATACAAGGAAATACTCTCGGATAATGTAGTGCGCGACAATCGGAGCACTGCATTGCAAGTTGATTGATGTTCAAGTGTGTGCGACCACCACATTGTGGGCAAAAACGAATTGATTGATACATATGGCCATACTGTACCGCACGACTCAGTAACAGATATAACTCTTCTGGAAAGTGTAAGCAGTCACGCAATGACGTGAGTTCTAAATTACCAACTAAATCACTTTCGTTGAGCCACATTACTGGGAATCCGTTGTAAGTTCCAATTTGTATGGCATCAACATTTTCAAAACCATACTTCTCCCCTGTTCCAAATGGCAGCTGTTGATCTTGCAAAAAAATGTTACTTCCTGAAACAACACACCAGTAGGCTTTTTCTATTTGGTTTAGTTCACCTTTCTTCGACATGTTTAATCCTCATTGCTTGCAGTGTCGTTATTTTACTGGCAATCTAATTTCATACTAGAGTTTGTAGTCACGAAATATTCAGACTATAAATTACTGTAAGGACTAAGGTTTATACCTTTAAGAACGCTTTGCCAAGCAAGGCTTAATGATCACCGGAGATGTGATCCGATCATGAGGGCATGGTCATGCTAAATAAATTCAAACAAACGCAAGAACAGTGGGGTGGCTCTAGTGAAGTCATCGATCATTGGCTAGAAAAACGGCAATTATTAATCGTCGAATACTGTAAGCTTGCTGATCTTCAGCCCTGCTCTACAAAACCTTCTCTTGCTAAACTCCCTTCCGCGACTGAACTTCAGTCATTCTGCCAACACCTTGTCGACTATATTTCAGAGGGACATTTTAAGATCTACGACATGGTCATGGATAAATGGCGCGCGACTGGGTTTGAAGCAACAGATGAAATCAACCAAACCTATGGCAAGATCGTTCTGACAACAGAGCCTCTACTCAATTTCACAGATAAATATGCTTCTATTGCTGAAGATGACAACTTAAGTGATTTTGATAGTAACTTATCTTTGATTGGCGAGATCATAGAAGTACGTTTTGAAGTTGAGGACGAATTAATTCAGCAAATCGCCGATAGTCTCGCAGTCCCTCCCGGAGCTTGATAGAACTTCCGCTTAGTAGTCGCTATTAGGTTTAAATATCTCAAAAAGAGAATACAAAAAAGGCACCTTTCGGTGCCTTTTATTATTTTACTCGGAGCGATTATTCTTCCGAAGAGAAACCTGCGTTTAGAAGTGCTGCTAGGTTATCCGTTGCTTGTTCAGCAGATGGACCTTCTTGCTCTTGATCACGCTTAGCTTGGCGATCTTGGTGATACGCAAAACCAGTACCTGCAGGAATCAAACGACCTACAATTACGTTTTCTTTCAGACCACGTAGATCATCACGTTTACCAGAAACTGCCGCTTCCGTTAGTACGCGAGTTGTCTCTTGGAACGATGCCGCAGAAATAAACGACTCAGTTGCTAGAGATGCCTTAGTAATACCTAATAGCTCACGCTCAAAACGTGCAGGTTCTTTACCTTCTGCTTCAAGTAGACGGTTTGCAATTTTAACATTTGCATATTCTACTTGCTCACCAGGTAAGAACTCTGAGTCACCCGCATGAGTGATAGTGCACTTACGTAGCATTTGACGAACGATAGTCTCAATGTGCTTATCGTTAATCTTAACGCCTTGTAAACGATATACTTCTTGAACTTCGTTCGCGATGTATTGTGTTACTGCGTGTACACCACGTAGACGAAGGATGTCATGCGGAGATTCTGGACCGTCGGCGATCACATCACCACGTTCCACTTTCTCACCTTCAAATACGTTTAACTGGCGATGTTTAGGAATCATCTCTTCATAAGCTTCACCGCTTTCGCGAGTGATAACTAGACGACGCTTACCTTTTGTCTCTTTACCAAAGCTCACAGTACCAGTGTGCTCAGCAAGGATTGCTGGCTCTTTTGGCTTACGTGCTTCGAATAGGTCCGCAACGCGAGGTAGACCACCGGTGATATCTTTGTTACCGCCAGATTTCTGTGGAATACGTGCTAACGTGTCACCCACGCCCACTTCTGCGCCGTCTTCGATGTTAACGATAGCTTTACCAGGTAGGAAGTAGTGAGCTGGCATTTCAGTACCAGGGATCATTACATCGTTACCCGCTGCATCAACAAGTTTGATAGCTGGACGCATATCTTTACCTGCCGATGGACGAGCCGCAGCGTCAGTTACTTCACTTGAAGAAAGGCCAGTTAGGTCATCTGTTTGACGAGAAACGGTTACACCATCGATCATATCTACAAACTGGATACGACCTGCCACTTCAGTGATGATTGGCATGGTGTGCGCTTCCCAGTTAGCCACTGTTTCACCAGCTTCAACTGCGTCGTTATCACCTTTAGACAGTAGAGAACCATATGGCAGTTTGTGTTTCTCTTTCGTACGGCCGAACTCATCGATGATGGTTAGTTCAGATGCACGAGAAGTGATAACTAGCTTACCGTCTTTGTTCGTTACGAACTTCGCGTTGTGTAGTTTCACAGAACCTGTGTTCTTAGCTTGGATACTGTTCTCTGCTGCTGCAGTAGATGCCGCACCACCGATGTGGAACGTACGCATCGTAAGCTGTGTACCTGGTTCACCGATTGACTGAGCAGCGATAACGCCTACTGCTTCACCTTGGTTTACTAGGTGACCACGTGCTAGGTCACGACCATAACACTGTGCACAACAACCGAAGTCAGAATCACAAGTAACCACAGAGCGCACTTTCATGCTGTCTACTGAGTTCTCTTCCATGATCTGACACCACTTCTCATCAATTAGAGTGTTACGTGGGATCAGAACATCTTCAGTACCTGGCTTAAGAACGTCTTCAGCTACTACACGACCTAGCGCTAGCTCAGTTAGTGCAACTTTAACATCACCACCTTCGATGTGAGGCATCATGTCAACACCCTCATGAGTGCCACAGTCATGTTCAGTTACAACAACGTCTTGAGCAACGTCTACTAGACGACGAGTTAGATAACCCGAGTTCGCTGTTTTCAGTGCCGTATCCGCAAGACCCTTACGAGCACCGTGCGTTGAGATAAAGTACTGAAGTACGTTTAGACCTTCTTTAAAGTTCGCAGTGATCGGCGTTTCGATGATTGAACCATCTGGACGCGCCATCAGACCACGCATACCCGCTAGCTGACGAATCTGAGCTGCAGAACCACGAGCACCTGAGTCAGCCATCATATAGATGCTGTTAAATGACTCTTGCTGCTCTTCTTCACCATCACGGTTAATTACCGTCTCAGATGAAAGGTTCTCCATCATCGCTTTTGCAACGCGATCGTTGGTCGATGCCCAAATATCGATCACTTTGTTGTAGCGCTCACCCGCGGTTACAAGACCAGATTGGTATTGTTCCTGGATTTCACGTACTTCTTCTTCCGCTTCAGAAATCTCAGTGTATTTCGCAGGTGGAACAACCATATCGTCGATACCAACAGACACACCAGATAGTGCAGCGTATGCGAAACCTGTGTACATGATTTGGTCAGCGAAGATTACCGTGTCTTTCAGACCCAGTTTACGGTACGCCTCGTTTAGTAGGTTAGAGATTTGCTTCTTACCTAGCTTTTGGTTAACGATGCTGTACGGTAGACCAGCTGGCACGATTTGCCATAGCATTGCACGACCGATAGTTGTATCAACCATCTTAGTCTCAGTTGTGCTGTTGCCATCTTCATCTACAACAGTTTCTGTAATACGTACTTTAACGCGTGCATGAAGTTCAGCTTGTTTAGTGCGGTATGCTTTCTCAGCCTCTGCTGGTCCAGCAAGGTACATACCTTCGCCTTTAACGTTGATCTTTTCACGAGTCATGTAGTACAAGCCCAATACAACGTCCTGAGAAGGTACGATGATCGGGTCACCAGACGCTGGCGACAGAATGTTGTTTGTCGACATCATCAGGGTACGAGCTTCAAGCTGTGCCTCTAGAGTTAGAGGTACGTGAACCGCCATTTGGTCACCATCGAAGTCCGCGTTATACGCCGCACACACAAGTGGGTGTAGCTGAATCGCTTTACCTTCGATTAGTACTGGTTCGAACGCCTGGATACCTAGACGGTGAAGTGTAGGTGCACGGTTCAATAGTACTGGGTGTTCACGGATGACTTCGTCTAGGATATCCCAAACTACCGCTTCTTCACGCTCTACCATTTTCTTAGCAGCTTTGATTGTAGTCGCAAGACCACGAGTCTCTAGCTTGCTGTAGATAAATGGTTTGAATAGCTCAAGTGCCATCTTCTTAGGAAGACCACACTGGTGTAGACGAAGGTATGGACCTACTGTGATTACAGAACGGCCAGAGTAGTCTACACGTTTACCTAGAAGGTTCTGACGGAAACGACCTTGTTTACCCTTGATCATATCAGCAAGAGATTTCAGAGGACGCTTGTTCGAACCTGTGATCGCACGACCACGACGACCGTTATCTAGTAGCGCATCAACAGACTCTTGTAGCATACGTTTTTCGTTACGTACGATGATGTCCGGAGCAGCTAGCTCTAGAAGACGCTTCAAACGGTTGTTACGGTTGATCACACGACGGTATAGATCGTTCAGATCAGAAGTCGCAAAGCGGCCGCCATCTAGTGGTACTAGAGGACGTAGATCTGGCGGAAGAACTGGAAGTACAGTTAGGATCATCCACTCTGGGTTGTTGCCAGATGCGATGAACGCTTCTACCAGCTTAAGGCGCTTAGTTACTTTCTTACGCTTAGTTTCAGAGTTTGTAGACTCTAGTTCTTCACGCATTTGTTCAGTTTCTGCGTGCAGATCCATAGAACCTAGAAGATCCTTGATTGCCTCTGCACCCATCTTAGCGGTGAACTCGTCGCCCCACTCTTCTAAACGGTCTAGATACTCTTCTTCAGTTAGCATCTGACCTTTTTCTAGATCTGTCATACCTGGTTCAGTTACTACGTACATTTCGAAGTAAAGAACACGTTCGATATCACGTAGAGGGATATCCATCAGTAGACCGATACGAGACGGTAGCGATTTTAGGAACCAGATGTGAGCCACTGGTGAAGCAAGCTCGATGTGGCCCATACGGTCACGACGAACTTTAGTCTGTGTAACTTCTACACCACACTTCTCACAGATAACACCACGGTGTTTCAGGCGCTTGTACTTACCACAAAGACATTCGTAGTCTTTAACTGGACCAAAGATACGCGCACAGAATAGACCATCGCGCTCAGGTTTGAACGTACGATAGTTGATCGTTTCAGGTTTTTTAACTTCACCGAAAGACCATGAACGAATCATGTCTGGTGAAGATAGACCGATTTTGATTGCATCAAATTCTTCGGTCTTATGCTGTGCTTTTAGAAAGTTTAATAAGTCTTTCACAATCAGCTCCTGTAAGGAGTTAAAAGGAGCTCACCCGCAAAAGTGAGCACCTTCTACCAAATAATCGCCTTTGATTCTCTCAACCTTAGTCAAGAGAGAAAGAGATTACTCTTCGTCTTCTAGCTCGATGTTGATACCTAGCGAGCGGATCTCTTTCAACAATACGTTGAACGATTCTGGCATGCCAGGTTCCATGCTGTGGTTGCCATCTACGATGTTCTTATACATCTTAGTACGGCCGTTAACGTCATCCGACTTAACTGTTAGCATTTCTTGAAGCGTGTAAGCAGCACCGTATGCTTCTAGTGCCCATACTTCCATCTCACCGAAACGCTGACCACCGAACTGAGCTTTACCACCAAGTGGTTGCTGAGTTACTAGGCTGTACGAACCAGTTGAACGAGCGTGCATCTTGTCATCAACAAGGTGGTTCAGTTTCAGCATGTACATGTAACCAACAGTTACAGGACGCTCAAACGCATCACCTGTGCGACCATCAAACAGCGTTAGCTGACCAGACTCTGGTAGGTCACCTAGTTTCAATAGCTCTTTGATTGATTGTTCAGAAGCACCATCAAATACTGGAGTCGCGATCGGTAAACCGCCACGTAGGTTTTTGATCAGCGTACGAACTTCATCATCAGATAGAGACGCAACGTCTACTTTCTGACGTGTCTCACCAAGATCGTAAACCTTCTGTAGGAAGTCACGGAACTTAGCTAGCTCTTGCTGCTCTTTCACCATCTGGTTGATCTTGTCACCGATACCTTTCGCTGCCAGACCTAAGTGTACTTCTAGGATCTGACCGATGTTCATACGCGAAGGTACACCCAGTGGGTTAAGTACGATGTCTACAGGCTGACCTTTTTCGTCGTAAGGCATGTCTTCAACAGGGTTGATCTTAGAGATTACACCCTTGTTACCGTGACGACCCGCCATCTTATCACCAGGCTGGATGCGACGTTTAACCGCTAGGTAAACTTTCACGATCTTCAGTACGCCAGGAGCTAGATCATCACCTTGTGTGATCTTGCGACGCTTAGTTTCGAATTTCTTATCGAAGTCTGCACGTAGCTCATCATACTGCTCTGCTAGTTGCTCTAGCTGAGTCTGTTGAGCATCGTTTTCAAGCGTTAGTTCTAGCCATTTCTTACGATCGATAGCATCTAGTTTCGCTTCAGTGTAGCCACCGTCGATTAGTACAGCTTTAACACGGTTTAGAAGGCCACCCTCAAGAATCTGGAATTCTTCAGTAAGGTCTTTCTTCGCTTCTTTAAGCTGCATCTGTTCAATTTCAAGTGCACGTTTGTCTTTTTCAACACCGTCACGAGTAAATACTTGAACATCGATGATCGTACCTGAAACAGAATTTGGCACGCGTAGAGACGTATCTTTAACATCTGACGCTTTCTCACCAAAGATAGCACGTAGTAGCTTCTCTTCAGGAGTGAGCTGAGTTTCACCTTTAGGCGTTACTTTACCTACAAGGATATCACCGCCTTTCACTTCCGCACCGATGTAAACGATACCTGACTCGTCTAGTTTAGACAGAGCAGACTCACCTACGTTTGGAATGTCAGCTGTGATTTCTTCAGCACCAAGCTTAGTATCACGCGCCACACAAGATAGCTCTTGAATGTGGATAGTCGTGAAACGGTCTTCTTGAACTACGCGCTCAGATACTAAGATCGAGTCTTCGAAGTTGTAACCGTTCCAAGGCATGAATGCGATACGCATGTTCTGACCAAGCGCAAGCTCACCAAGGTCTGTTGAAGGACCATCAGCAAGAACGTCACCACGCGCTACAGGTTCACCCGGCATCACACATGGACGCTGGTTGATACACGTGTTTTGGTTAGAACGAGTGTATTTAGTTAGGTTGTAGATATCGATACCCGCTTCACCAGGGATCAGCTCGTCTTCGTTAACTTTAACAACGATACGAGAAGCATCTACAGACTGGATTACACCACCACGTTTCGCTACCGCTGTAACACCAGAGTCAACGGCGATGTTACGCTCAATACCAGTACCAACTAGAGGCTTGTCAGCCTTAAGTGTTGGAACTGCCTGACGTTGCATGTTGGCACCCATCAATGCACGGTTCGCATCATCGTGTTCTAGGAACGGGATAAGCGATGCAGCAATAGATACAACCTGGTTAGTTGCAACGTCCATGTAGTCAACATGTTCGCGTGGGTGTAGGCCAGATTCACCTTTCTGACGAGCAGTGATTAGCTCTTCAGAGAATGTGCCTTCTTCAGTAAGAACAGTGTTCGCCTGAGCGATAACGTACTGACCTTCCTGAATAGCAGATAGGTAATCTACTTCGTCTGTTACTACGCCATCTACAACACGACGGTATGGAGTCTCTAGGAAACCGTACTCGTTACAACGCGCAAACGCAGATAGAGAGTTGATCAGACCGATGTTTGGACCTTCAGGCGTTTCGATAGGACATAGACGACCGTAGTGAGTTACGTGTACGTCACGTACTTCGAAGCCAGCACGTTCACGAGTAAGACCGCCAGGACCCAATGCAGAGATACGACGCTTATGCGTAACTTCTGATAACGGGTTGTTTTGGTCCATGAACTGTGAAAGCTGTGAAGAGCCAAAGAATTCTTTAACAGCAGCAGAGATCGGCTTAGCGTTGATTAGATCTTGAGGCATGATTGCATCAAGGTCGCCAAGGCTTAGACGCTCTTTAACAGCACGTTCAACACGTACTAGACCAACGCGGAATTGGTTTTCTGCCATTTCGCCAACAGAACGGATACGACGGTTACCTAAGTGGTCGATATCGTCCACTTCACCGATGCCGTTACGGATAGCGATAAGCTTCTTCATCACTTCAACGATATCAGTTTCGTCAAGTGTGCCTTGCTCTTGAGCATCTTCACGTTCGATAGAGCTGTTAAACTTCATACGACCAACAGTCGATAGATCGTAACGCTCTTCAGAGAAGAATAGGCTTTCGAATAGTGCTTCAGCAGCTTCTTTTGTTGGTGGCTCACCAGGGCGCATCATGCGGTAGATTTCTACCAATGCAGAAATACGATCAACAGTGCTGTCAATACGTAGAGTTTCTGACATGAATGGACCGTGGTCTAGATCGTTCGTAAATAGAACTTCCAGAGCTTTGTGGCCAGCTTGCGAAAGGTTCGCTAATGCTTCAAGGCTGATTTCTTGGTTTGCACCAACAATGATCTCGCCAGTCGCTTCGTTGATGTAATCTTTCGATGCAACTTTACCTACGATGTACTCAACTGGCACTTCGATATGATCAACGCCATCTTTTTCAAGTTGACGGATGTGGCGTGCAGTTACACGACGACCAGTTTCAACGTAAGTTTTGCCATTAGCTTCGATATCGAATGACGCAGTTTCACCACGTAGACGATCAGGAACAAGCTCCATGAGTAGAGTTTGATCTTTTACTTCGAAGTTCACCTTCTCGAAGAAGATATCCAGAATCTCTTCTGTCGTCTTACCAAGTGCGCGAAGAATGATAGATGCTGGAAGCTTACGACGGCGGTCAATACGTACGTATAGATTGTCCTTAGGATCAAACTCAAAGTCTAACCATGAACCACGGTAAGGAATGATACGTGCGTTATATAGAACTTTACCTGATGAGTGGGTCTTACCCTTATCGCTGTCGAAGAAAACGCCTGGGCTTCTGTGCAGCTGGGATACGATAACCCTCTCGGTACCATTGATTACGAAGGTACCATTGTCTGTCATGAGTGGAATCTCACCCATGTAGACTTCTTGTTCTTTAATGTCTTTTACAGTACCTGCTGGCGCGTCTTTATCAAAAATAACCAAGCGTAATTTAACGCGTAGTGGTTTTGAATATGTAACACCGCGGATTTGACATTCTTTAACGTCAAAAACTGGCTCACCAAGACGGTAGCTAACGTATTGCAGCTCGGAATTGCCGTTGTAGCTCTGAATCGGGAATACAGAACGGAAAGCAGCCTCAAGACCGTATTGCCCTTCAGGATCCTGTTCGATGAACTTTTCGAACGAATCGAGCTGGATCGATAGCAGGTATGGAATGTCCAAAACTTGTGGACGAGTACCAAAGTCCTTACGGATGCGCTTTTTCTCGGTATAAGAGTAAACCATGGGGTTCCTCAGCTCGCTGATAAGTGACCCAAACTGTCCGCCCACACCTAGTTACTTAAGGGGGGTAAGGGACAGTGACTAAATAGCTGTTTACTGTAGTGACATTTCATTACGATGAAATGAAATGTATTTTGCTCAGGTAAAGACGCTTAAACAGCGGGAAAATTCGCCTATACCCTACAGCGCAAAAAGGCCGGTGGTTACAAAACCACCAGCCATTAGCCGTTAGGCTAAGAAACTATGCAATAATTACTTAACAGCAACAGTTGCACCAGCTTCTTCTAGCTGAGCTTTAAGAGCTTCAGCTTCATCTTTCTCGATGCCTTCTTTCAGAGGAGCAGGAGCACCGTCTACAAGAGCTTTAGCTTCTTTAAGACCTAGGCCAGTTGCGCCACGTACTGCTTTGATTACAGCAACTTTGTTACCGCCAGCAGATTCTAGGATTACGTCGAATTCAGTTTGCTCAGCAGCAGCTTCGCCTGCAGCAGCGCCGCCAGCTACAACAGCAGCAGCAGCAGAAACACCGAATTTCTCTTCCATTGCTTCGATTAGTTCAACAACTTGCATTACAGACATTTCTGCAACTGCGTCTAGGATTTGCTCGTTAGTGATAGACATAACAATTCTCTTTTAAATCAACAATAAGTTTAAATAGCAACCAGTGAAAAGCAAGGCTTAAGCAGCAGCTTCTTCTTTTTGGTCGCGTAGTGCAGCGATAGTACGTACCAGCTTGCCTGCAGAAGCTTCTTTCATGCACATCATTAGGCGTGCGATAGCTTCGTCGTAAGTTGGTAGTGTCGCTAGTACTTCAGCGTCAGTTAGCGCGCCTTCAAATGCAGCAGCTTTGATCTCGAAGTCTTTGTTCTCTTTAGCGAAGTCTTTGAAAAGACGCGCTGCAGCACCTGGGTGCTCGTTTGAGAACGCGATTAGAGTAGGACCAGTAAATGTCTCTTTTAGACACTCGTAGTCTGTACCTTCAACCGCACGACGCATAAGTGTGTTACGAACAACTCGTACGTAAACACCCGCTTCGCGAGCTTGTTTACGTAGTGAAGTCATCGCGCCCACTTCTACGCCACGAGAATCAGCTACAACTGCAGAAAGTGCACCACTGGCAGCTTCGTTGACTTCAGCAACAATTGCTTTTTTGTCTTGAAGGTTTAAAGCCATCTTGGATTTACTCCTGGTTGTCGTTACACCACTCACTATCATCACGACAGTGAGAGTTATTGAGGTGCTTCCCAGAAGAAAGTTAACTATTTACATAGAGCTTTCTGTCAGTTCGGGCACCATCTACGTAGGAAAATTAAGTCTATTTAAAATAAACACCTACGGTCTTGGACGGAGACTGGGTCTTAAATTATGCTAATAAGTGATCCTATCACCATAAAGTAAAGATCAGCCCCAACCACAAATATTAGGCGCGAAATTATACACAAATTTCACGCCTAAGCAAATATATTAAGCTTGAGTGTTCAGGCTACCCTGATCAACAGCAACACCAGCACCCATAGTAGTAGAGATACTTACTTTCTGCAGGAATGTACCTTTAGCAGAAGATGGCTTAGCTTTCTTCAGAGCAACTAGAAGCGCTTCTAGGTTCTCTTTGATCTGCTCAGCAGAGAAGTTTGCTTTACCAATTGTAGTGTGGATGATGCCGTTTTTGTCGTTACGGTAACGAACCTGACCAGCTTTAGCGTTTTTAACTGCTTCAGCAACGTTAGGAGTTACAGTACCAACTTTAGGGTTTGGCATTAGACCGCGAGGACCTAGGATAGTACCTAGTTGACCTACAACGCGCATTGCATCTGGAGAAGCAACAACTACGTCGAAGTTCATTTCGCCTTTCTTCACTTGCTCAGCAAGATCTTCCATACCAACGATGTCTGCGCCAGCTTCTTTAGCTGCTTCAGCGTTTGCACCTTGAGTGAACACTGCAACGCGGATTTCGCGGCCAGTACCGTGAGGTAGTACAGTTGCACCACGTACGTTCTGGTCAGATTTACGAGCATCGATGCCTAGGTTAACAGCAACGTCAACAGACTCTACGAATTTAGCAGTCGCTAGTTCTTGAAGAAGAGCTACAGCTTCGTTGATTTCGTATTCTTTAGTTACGTCAACTTTTTCGCGGATTACGCGCATACGCTTAGTTAGTTTAGCCATCTTATTAACCCTCTACCACTAGGCCCATTGAACGAGCAGTACCAGCGATTGAACGCTTCATTGCTTCGATGTCAGCACCAGTCAAATCAGCAGCTTTAGTTTCTGCGATTTCTTGGATTTGAGCGTCAGTTACTGTACCCACTTTTTCAGTGTTTGGACGACCAGAACCAGACTTAACGCCAGCAGCTTTCTTCAGAAGAACAGCAGCAGGTGGAGTCTTAGTGATGAACGTGAAAGAACGGTCGTTGTATACAGTGATAACAACTGGAGTTGGTAGACCTTTCTCAATAGATTCTGTTTTCGCGTTGAACGCTTTACAGAATTCCATGATGTTTACACCGTGTTGACCTAGTGCAGGACCAACTGGTGGACTTGGGTTTGCCATACCAGCAGCAACTTGTAGCTTGATATAAGCTTCAACTTTCTTAGCCATGATTTTTCCTAATTTTGGGTTCAGACGCTAATCACTCGATCAGCTCCCCGTTATTCAAAAACTTTTTATTTCGAGAGAAGTAAAAAGGCGCGAAATTATAGACATAATTCGCGCCTTAAACAACCCTATAAAGGTGTTTTTTTAATCAAGTTTTTCAACCTGACCAAACTCAAGCTCAACTGGTGTTGCACGACCAAAGATCGATACAGACACTTTCAGGCGGCTCTTTTCGTAATCCACTTCTTCAACAGTACCGTTAAAGTCAGCAAATGGGCCTTCGTTAACACGTACCACTTCACCCGCTTCGTACATCGTACGTGGGCGTGGTGCTTCACTCGCTTTCTCAAGACGGTTAAGAATTGCGTCAGCTTCTTTGTCAGTGATAGGTGCAGGACGATCTGAGGTACCACCAATGAAGCCCATGACACGCGGCACGCTGCGTACTAGGTGCCATGATTCATCGTTCATAATCATCTGAACTAGAACGTATCCTGGGAAGAACTTACGCTCAGATTTGCGGCGTTGACCTGCACGCATTTCCACTACTTCTTCAGTAGGAACCAGTACTTCACCAAACAGCTCTTCCATGCCGTGCATTTTGATATGCTCGCGAAGAGACTGAGCGACACGGCCTTCAAATCCAGAGAAGGCTTGAACCACATACCAGCGTTTTTTTGGAGCTTCACTCATGAATTAAAACCCTCTATACCCCAGTCGCTAGAGCGACAAGACGAACCATGATGCCGTCAATGCCCCAAAGCGCTAGAGCCATTACAATACTTACAGCCAAAACGATCAGAGTTGTTTGCATAGTTTCTTGGCGAGTAGGCCAAACCACTTTGCGAACTTCCATACGGGATTCTTTAGCAAAGCTGATCGCAGCTTTACCTTTCGTTGTTGTAGCTGCAACACCAAGTGCTACGGCGATAAGAACAACAACCGCTGCAGCGCGAACCACTACAGACATCTCACCATACAGGTAATTACCCACAACAGCGGCAGCTAGCAGAACGAAAGTGACAATCCACTTAAAGATATCTGCGCCATTTGAGCTTTCAGGAGTTTCAGCATTATTTGCTTTCATAAAACCAACCTGTCACAAGTCTTAATATAGACGACAACAACCCCGCTGTTGCAGGGCAAATCCATAAACACCAAACGAAAATTGATTTTGGTGTACTCTTTTATTGATTCAGACCGAAATCCAATTCAAAAAAATCCTGCTTAATGCTTGCCTGGATAAGAAAAAAGCAAACATCAAAATTTAGTGCAGAAAAAGGGCATCAAATGATGCCCTTTTTGTTACTGGTTCGTCAAATCTTATTCAAAGATTTTTCCGACATCTTCAGCAATTCCGAGGAATTATTCGAAGATTTTAGCAACAACACCAGCACCAACTGTACGGCCACCTTCACGGATCGCGAAACGTAGACCTTCGTCCATCGCGATTGGTGCGAT
>NZ_JBNJOI010000018.1:0-67319 GCF_050113675.1 Vibrio sp. TRT 21S02 | reverse complement strand
TCCCCATTTGTCCCTACCCTACTAGTTACTATGCAATGGTCTCAGCGGAGACAATCATTCATAAACGAAAAGGAAAATACTATGGCTAAAAACAAAACACCAATGACCCCTGAAGCCGCTGCTCGTATTCAATCACATGAAGCGAAGAACAATGGCGGAAAAGTCGAAAAAGGCTCCTTTACAGGCCGCGCTCAACGCGCTGCTGACCACAACCAAAAACAAGGTAAGTAAGGAGCAAAATGATGACAAAACCAAGTTCTGCGCTAAAAGGTAATCCAAACTACCCAAGCACAACTGGCAAGCCTTCAGGCAAAGATCGTGGCAACACACCTAAACGCTAAGCACATTAGATATAAATGAGGCAGTCTAGCTGCCTCATTTTTCTATTATGAACAACTTCTTGCATTCAGCTTGAAGTTACTCAAAAACAAGTTTTGATCAGATTTGTAATCGGAATACGGCACAGACTTTTCCGTTAGTGAAAGAGCGCATAAACAAGTTTCTCGCTTACCTTCATACCAACTCACCGACACCATATTCTTTGCTGAGTTGATGCAGGTATCGATGATGGCATACTCTACTTCTAGTGGGTAACGCTCTTCATCAAAAGCACTATTCACCTTATAACCACCAACCACCCCCACGAACAATGCAGTACTGGCAGACACCAGTTTTCGTTTACTAAATTTAAAGCCTTTGAAGCTTTTTTCGCACTTCTCACACGAGATATGCTCTGCATATTCAATAACATTGTCAGTGTTACAATGGGGACACTCAACCTTCATTTTCTAGACAACCTGGTTATATTTTTTATTATTTCATTTATATCACTGATTCATTATTAAACCACAATTACAAACATAGTTTCATAGCGATAAGTTCATTTTCTTCGATCCATTTCTGCTATAATCTGCCCCAATTTTTTCAGTCAGTTAGTAGTAGAACTCCATGTCAATCAGTTCAGTTATCAAGTCAATTCAAGACATCATGCGTAAAGATGCGGGTGTGGATGGTGACGCGCAGCGTCTAGGCCAAATGTCATGGCTTTTATTCCTTAAAGTGTTTGATGCTCAAGAAGAAGAGCTAGAGTTCGAGTTAGATGATTACCGCGAACCCATCCCAGCGAAATACCTATGGCGTAACTGGGCGGCAGATAACCAAGGCATTACAGGTGATGAGCTGCTGGAATTCATCAATGATGATCTATTCCCGACGTTAAAAAACCTAACCGCACCGAAAGACACCAACCCACGCGGTTTTGTGGTGAAAGAAGCTTTTAGTGACGCCTTCAACTACATGAAAAATGGCACACTGCTTCGTCAGGTGATTAACAAGCTCAACGAAATCGACTTTACTGACTCTAAAGAACGCCACCTGTTTGGTGATATCTATGAACAAATCCTACGCGACCTACAAAGTGCAGGTAATGCGGGTGAGTTCTATACCCCTCGCGCGGTGACTCGTTTTATCGTCAACAGACTGGATCCAAAGCTAGGTGAACAAATTATGGATCCCGCTTGCGGCACGGGCGGTTTCTTAGCTTGCTCGTTCGATCACGTCAAAGAGAACTACGTGACAAGCGCAGCCGACCACCAAACACTGCAAAAGCAAATTCATGGTGTAGAGAAGAAACAACTGCCACATTTGCTGTGTATCACCAATATGATGCTCCACGGCATCGAAGTCCCTGTGCAGATTAAGCATGGCAACACGCTCAATAAGCCGCTTTCAAGTTGGGATAGCAATATCAACGTGATTGCGACTAACCCACCGTTTGGCGGTACAGAAGAGGACGGGATTGAAAAGAACTTCCCTGCCGAAATGCAAACTCGTGAAACGGCCGATTTGTTCTTGCAACTTATTGTCGAAGTATTGGATAAAGAGGGTCGCGCAGGTGTAGTGTTGCCTGATGGCACCTTGTTTGGTGAAGGTGTAAAAACCAAAATCAAAAAGATGCTGACGGAAGAGTGTAACCTGCACACGATTGTTCGCTTACCTAATGGCGTGTTCAACCCATACACAGGTATTAAGACCAACATTCTGTTCTTTACCAAAGGCCAACCGACCAAAGAAGTGTGGTTCTATGAGCACCCTTACCCAGAAGGCGTGAAGAACTACAGCAAAACCAAACCGATGAAGTTTGAGGAGTTCCAGCAAGAGATCGATTGGTGGGGCAACGAGGCAGATGGATTCGCTAGCCGCATCGAGACCAAGCAAGCTTGGAAAGTGTCGATTGAAGATATTATCGAGCGCAACTTTAACCTTGATATTAAAAACCCGTATCAGGACGAAGTCGTCAGCCATGACCCTGAAGAGTTGCTGGCGAACTATCAGCAGCAACAACAAGACATCAAAGCACTGCGTGACCAACTGAAAAGCATTCTCGGTGATGCTCTTAGCTCTACCATTCAAGGTAAAAAGCAAGGTGGAGAACAATAATGGCAGTCGAAAACCTGATTACCGAGCATATTGATATCTGGACTTCGGCAGTAAAGACCAAATCGACCTCTGGTCGCGGTAGCAGCAAGAAACTAGAGCTTTACGGTGTTAAGAAGCTGCGTGAGCTAATTTTAGAACTAGCAGTTCGCGGCAAACTCGTTCCTCAAAACCCAAACGATGAACCTGCATCTTTTTTACTTCAACGGATTTCAGAGGAAAAAACGCAGTTAATTAAAGAAAAAAAAATTACAAAGCCCAAAAAGCTCCCTGCTATTAAAAAACAAGATATAACGTTTGCTTTACCAGAAGGTTGGCAAGCTTGTTATTTTGGTGATATTTATAGCTTGGTTTATGGGGATAATCTCCCAAAAGCAAAACGTACTGAAAGTGGTGAATTTTTAGTCTATGGCTCTAATGGTTCTGTAGGGACTCACAATCTTTTTTCTGTTGGTAGCCCTTGTCTCGTTATCGGTCGTAAAGGATCTGCGGGTGCAATTAATTTAAGTGACCAACCTTGCTGGGTTACAGATGTAGCCTACAGCTTAATACCACCTGTAGGTATAAGCCTTAAGTATTGTTTTCTACATTTACAAACTTTAGGGTTAGACTCACTCGGAAAGGGTATAAAACCAGGCTTAAATAGAAATGAAGCTAACGCGCTAGTAGTTTGTATCCCCCCTTCCGACGAGCAACACCGCATCGTCGCCAAAGTCGATGAGCTAATGGCGCTCTGCGACCAACTAGAGCAACAAACCGAAGCCAGTATCGAAGCGCATCAAGTTCTGGTAACAACACTGTTGGACACACTCACCAACTCCGCCGATGCTGACGAGTTGATGCAAAACTGGGCGCGAATCAGCGAGCATTTCGATACCTTATTCACCACTGAAGAAAGCATCGACCAGCTTAAGCAAACCATCCTACAATTGGCGGTGATGGGTAAGTTGGTTCCACAAGATCCAAGTGATGAGCCTGCTGCTGAGCTACTCAAAAGAATTGCGGAAGAAAAAGCGCAGTTAGTCAAAGAGAAGAAAATTAAAAAGGAAAAAGCGCTACCGCCGATTTCTGAAGATGATAAGCCGTTTGAACTGCCGAGTGGGTGGGAGTGGTGTCACTTGAACTCATTAATTAGTGAAATGGATGCTGGTTGGAGTCCAGCTTGTCCACCAGAGGCATCTCCAAACCACGAAACTTGGGGTGTACTTAAAACAACTGCCGTTCAGAGTATGGAGTATAGAGAATATGAAAATAAAGTTCTCAGCCCCTCCAAGGAACCTCGACCTCAATATGAGGTAAAGAATGGAGATATTTTAATTACTAGAGCAGGCCCAAAAAACAGAGTAGGAGTATCTTGCTTGGTTCAAACCACAAGGCCTAAGCTTATGATCTCAGATAAAATTATTCGCTTCCACCTAATAGAACTTGGGATGTCTAACAACTTCGTTTCGCTGTGTCTAAACGCGGGGGCTACTTCAGAGTATCTGGAATCATCTAAATCTGGCATGGCAGAAAGTCAAATGAACATATCTCAAGACAAGTTGAAAATGGCACCAATCCCACTCCCCCCCATTAGAGAGCAGACTCTGATTGTGAAGAAAGTAGAGGAGCTGATTGATCTATGCGATAAGCTCAAACTTTCTTTAGAAAAAGGAAAGCATGCACATTTACAATTTACTGATAGTGTGATTGAACAAGCGGTGTAACTATGAGCCTGTACAATATCGCCAACAAAAACCTCACCGCACTGACACCGACCACTTTTGCAGCCGAAGGGCTGCAAGAGCGGCACGATTTACAAGAAGCGCTGAAAGGCTGTATTGATGCCATCGCTCCTGATTGTTTGGTGATATCAGAAGAGTTTTCAGACTGGGAAGACAGCCGTCGCCGTATTGATCTATTAGCCATCGATAAAAATGCCAACTTAGTCGTGATCGAGCTTAAACGGGATGAAATCGGTGCGCATATGGAACTGCAAGCGCTACGCTATGCCGCAATGATCTCTACCATGACGTTCGATAAAGCATGTGACTACTACGCCCAGTACCTGAAGAAAGAAGGCCTAGAGATTGATGCCCGCGAAGCCATTCTAGAGTTTGTCGATCTTGATGAAAACAGCTTGGATGACTTCGGTAACGATGTTCGAATCGTTCTAGCTTCAGCAGACTTCGGTAAAGAACTCACCACTTCGGTCTTGTGGCTGCGTGACAAAGGCATCGATATCAGTTGTGTGCGCCTCACGCCCTACCGCTACAAAGAAGATGTACTGATCAATGCTGAACAGATCATCCCTGTACCCGAGGTAGAAGAGTACCAGGTGAAGTTCCGCGAGAAGCGTGCCGAGCAGCGCACAAGCGTTCAAAAAGGCGATAAAGATTACTCTGAGTATCGCTATAACGGCCATACCTATAAAAAGCGTCACCTCGCGCTAGCGTTAGTCACGGACTGGATCGAGAAGCATCAGCCACAAAGCTTGAATGATGTACTCAACGCATTTAACGAGCCAGTAAGACGACGCATTGCCATCCTAGCGGATGATATCCCTCAAGGTAGAATTCGCCGTTTCCACAGCGATGAAGATGCGCTAATTACGTTGCCTAACGACGAGGTGATAGCCATCACCAACCAGTGGAGCCTAAGCAATATCACTCGATTGATTCTCTTTGCAGAGCAAAGTGGCATGGTTGTAGAAAAAGCAGACTGATTCTGTTAGTCAAAATTCCAAGTATCAAGCTTTGAGTAGAACATCGTTCTCCTCGAAGCATTTTTTATTTGTTAATCAAATACGCAATCTTTAGGTTTTGATAATTTAAGCGAGAACAATGTTCTCGCAGTATCAATAGCCAGCTCACCAATACCGTTTGCGACACTCGCGACTCAGAGAACATTGTTCTCTGTGATGAGAACCAGCTTAACTTTAAGTGGGCGTTGTCACTGACTATTACTCGCTTACATTCATCTACTTTTATTTTGGATACTGTTTGCTCGCTAATTGATACACGACCATAAGCAAATGTCCGTCCCTCACTCCCAACTGACCACACCTTTTGGTGTCACAATTGATATCATTAACCAATTTGGTGTCAGAAAATGGATGTTTTTTGATACTACCAATATGTTTACATCTCGCTAAATTTGACTACTTAAGTCAAGAATTTAGGCAAACCACCTTTGCCTAAAGAAAATCTAGAAAATAAACTTAACCCCATAGATAATAATCATGACTCTAAAGTTATTCCCATATAATTAAAAACAAATTAATTAAAAAAACACTTTACTATTAAAATCCAACATGAAAAATAAACTTTATTTGTTTAATTTTTCATGTTATAACTATTATAACCGTTATAACTATTATAAAGTTATAATTCTAATATAAGGTTAGCTTTTACAAAAATGAAAGTTAAACCCAAATAAGTCTAAATTATTGCAGAAATTCTTCTGCCACTACTGGCACTTTCAACGCCAGTAGTGGCACATTGATTGCCAGTCTTGGCAAATTCTCTTGCCACGAGCTTTGATGACGGAATTTTTAAGGCTTTCATCATTTGTCTGATAAAAGCCCACTGGCTTTAGAGTTGTGCAAAAAAAGAACAGCGTTAGAATACGTTGAATGTCTCATTTTTTCTTGACTTATAGCGGTTGCAGCCATATAAGCCTGGCACTCGGCATTCTTTCTTTTCTTTAATATCTTTTCTTTTCAAACGAACTTTTGGAACATTGTTCTTTTCATCTAAATTAATAGAATTTGCTCTGCGTAATGCTTCTTCATCTGAAATTTCATTGTAGATCACTTTAAAATTATTGAGCTTAGTTTCACGTTCTTCTCTTACGGATAGATAACTCATTTCACGATTACGTTTAGAATAAACTAGAACTTTAGACATATCGACAACCCTTTTGATATATATAGACAAATTCAATGACTATTATATTTATCAAGTAATATCCTCTTTGTAAAGGACCTTTTAATACTATTTAAAAATCACTTTAATATTTAATTATTAAATATTAATAGTTTGTTTTTTTAATTATTAAATTAGATAAATAGCAATTAACTTCACTCTTCCCTCAAAATGAAAAAATCCGATTATGGCTATTATTGTTACCCCCCCCTAACTAAAAATAATCATATTCATCATCATAATTTCTGAGTTAGGATCCTATCCGAGAATGAACATCGCATCTGACGATTAGTGCTGCCATTTCCTCACCTCAAAGCAACCATAATCATCCCCATAAGTTCCGAGTTAGGATCCTAACCGAGAATGAACATCGGAGTCTGGCTACGATTAGTACAGCTATTCTCCCTAGCCTCATAGCAACCACGTCCATCACTACAAATTCCAAGTTAGGATCCTAACCAAGAATGAATATCGGAATCTGGCTGCGCTTAGTACAGCTATTTCCCCTAGTCTCAAAGTAACCATATTCATCCCAAAAATTCCGAGTTAGGATCCTAACCGAGAATAGGGAACCAGCTTTTGACTATTGGTGCTGCCATTTCCTTAGCCTCATAGCAACCACATTCATCACTACAAATTCCAAGTTAGGATCCTAACTCGGAAAAACCAATCAGGGATCAGGAAGGGTATTAGCGATCACCAATTGCTATCTTCAATCATAAGTGTACAAAAATATATGTCATACTTACTTTTTATGACCACTTATGAGCATTGAAGTGAAGATTGGGGATGCATTGGATCGCCTGCATAAATTTGACAGGCGAGGTATACACGTTTACCGAAAAAGTGACCTCAGGAGATTATTTTTTGATGACTCACTTACAGCATTCCAGCAAAGTTTACCTCGTTTGGTGAAAGCTGGAGTACTAGAGCGGGTGTGCAACGGTGTTTATGTATTCTCATACAGTCGTCATAAGGACGGTTATACCATTGAATACATTGCTAAATGCTTGCGACGAGGAGAGTACAACTACATATCTTTAGAATCGGCACTCTCAGAATACAGTGTCATTTCTCAAGTAATGACCGATAGAATTACTATCATGACAACGGGGCGTAAAGGGGAGTTTAGAACTCCCTACGGCGTTATCGAGTTCACGCACACCAAACGTGATGATATTGACATTATCAACAATACCATAACTTCAGATCGGCCCCTTCGGATTGCGAAGAAAGAGACAGCACTTCGTGATCTAAAAAGAGTTGGAAGAAACACACACTTAATTGTGACGGATCACGATTAGGCAGTTTGCATTTCGTAATCGCCAGCCTCTTAGAAGTTCTCTCAACAAAACATCTTAATCATTAACAATAAAAACAAATAATTTCAGATATTTAAAGGTAACTAAGATTTAGACACTAAAAGTTAGTGTCTAAATCTTAGTGCCGAAAAATCAAACAAAACATCCAGTCATTTCCCTATACAGAAGTTACCCTTCAAGTAACTTGAGTAGAAATACGTAGCGTGTGTGCTCACTTCTCTAATCCAAATAACCGATGTACCATCGGATGGTCAATCAATCTTAAGGTTATAATAGTTTGAAGTTTTACGTTGTATCTGACCTGCATCTCGACATTCATGGAATACGCCGTGATTTCTGGCATAGCTTTGATAAAGAAGCCACTTTAGTCGTTGCAGGTGACACTGCGAACGGCCTCTCATGCATGACGTATGTGAAGAATGTACTTTGCCGCCACTTTAAGGCTGTAATAATGATTGCAGGAAACCATGAATGGTATAGCAATAAGAGTAAATCCTACCGCCATAACAGTACGTCCGTTGAGTGCAAATCTATTGCTAACTCTGGCGTTCTCCAAGATTCTAGGAGTTCCGTACTAGCCAAGCTTAAGTCTCATAGTGATACAACTGCGAACTTGTTTTTTCTGGATAATGAGTCAATAGATTTAGATGGATGTCGCATTTATGGAGGGACTCTTTGGTTTCCTATCCACACATACTCGTCTGCACTGATTGATGCCTACTCAGAACTGATGAATGATACAAAGTACATCAGCCATCAAATGATTGAAGAGCAGTACAAAGCGTTCGTTAATAACCTCCCAGAAAAAGTTGATCTTGTTGTTTCACATCATCTTCCTTCCAAAGAAGCTTTCGCCGTAGAAGCAAATGCCAACAGTGTTTATGCTCCTTACTACCATGCAGGGTTGAGTAATGAGTTGATCTCTAGAGCTAGGTATTGGGTGGCAGGGCATCAACATGATGCAGTAGAGAAAGTCATTGCGGACGGTAGAACCACATTTATTTGTAACCCCAAGGGTTCAGCTCGCTTAGCCAGTGGATTACTTACTAATAAAGCTTATTACCTATGAGAGCTAGCCAGCAATAAACTTCGGCATCTGAAAGTCCGTTAGGGCTTTCTAGCTGCGATCATTGATCACCTTGTAAAGCAACCCATCAGAAATGATGCATAGGTTCATCACCTCCCTTCACGATCCCAACACTATCATTCGCACAAAAAACCATCTACAACACTTTTACGCGCATAAAAGTGTTATAAGTTTCATTATTTAGCGCTTAAAAATGTTTTGACTTGCATTTTATTACGCATTTTTGTGTAACAAACAATCAACCAGATGAGCACTTTAACTAAGGTGGCTAGATGAAAAGAACACTACTTGAAAACCTACTCACCTGGAAAGACAGGCCAACAAGGAAGCCTTTGCTGATTGACGGTGCTAGACAAACTGCTAAAACATTCCGATTGCAGGAACTATTAGGAAGTACATTCGAAAATGTCATAAGAATCGATTTCCTAGAAAGCCCCAACGGGGCTTTCAAAAACAATATTTATTTAAGGTTAGCTCTTAGCGACTGAGCACTTTTAATGTCTGGAAAAGGTAACGTTTCAGCGGAGGGTACAACTGACAACGCTGGTGGAACATACCCAATCAACTCTTTCAATTTACTGCTCCAGGTTTCAAGCCCACCAAGCTTATCGTCAAAATAGTCATAGCGATCATAGTGACGTGTACTCACATCTTGTAACGCGTGATTTTGAATACGATCTCGAACTTCCTTGCTGATTCGGCATGCCCCCATCAAAGTTTTACACGTTCGACGAAGATCTTTAGGCACAAACTTATCGAATCCTACGGCATCGCGATAACGAGTCACTGCACGACAAATTGAGCTAGTCCTCATGGGTTCTTCTGCATCTTTGGGATTTGGAAAAACATATCGTCCACCACCAGAAAGCTCATATTGTTTCTGAAGTATTTCAAAAGCCAATCCGTTCAACGGTACGATATGATCTTTTTTGTTTTTGGAACGTTCTTTAGTGATACAGATAAACTTCTCTTCCCAATCAACATTCCACCATTCAAGCGTAATCACCTCATATGGTCGTTGCCCCCCTAGATAGATGCACAGTTGAAGTAAGTGCCTCAAATCTTGTCCGATGGGTACAAGATCATAGTTTTCACGAAGATCTTTTAGCAGACGCCGTAACTCTCGCCATTCTAAGAACCTTTCACCAATGCGCTCTCCATCTTTTTGCTTAGGAATTGGTGCTACTGGATTGTATTTTATGCCAAATTTCGACTCTAAAGAGAAGTAGCGGGGATCGTTATCAAAGCGCATCCCATGGTTAAACGCCGCCATCACATAGCTACGTACTCGGTTACTTTGGGTGATAGCTCCGCGCTGGATCATCTTACTAATAATGTATTTAATATCATCTGTCGTTACATCACACGCTTTGGTGTTTTTGTCTATATATGGATAGAATTCTCGTACCAGCGCATTTCGCACGTCTTCATACGTTCTCTTTCCATCTATTTTCATGCGCTCCGTATAGCTATGAAATAGCTCATCAATGGTTCCTAAGCTTTTACTCTCTGCATCAATTTTTTTCTGCTCGCTCTCTTGTTGTTCAAGGTGCAATTTAGGATCTTTTCCGCCGAGCAACAGTTGTGAGAAGACCTGGGCTTTCTCGCGAGCTTCTGTAAGAGTCATACTGCCAGCACGTGTACTGAATAAACCGATTGAGATAAATTTTTCTTTCTGTTGCTGGTAATAGCGAAACACGAACTGCTTTTTCCCACTAGTGAAAATTTTTACTCCCAAACGCCCTGTACCTCGTTGACCTGATTGATCCCAGAGATAATAGGAATTTTTACTACTGGTCGCGGATTGAATTTTAGTAACAGTTAACATTCTGATTTTCTCTTGTCTTTTTTGGCGAAGTTAACTTTCTAGGCCAATATACATAACCTAAAAGCAGCCAAAAATGATATTGACAGATTTCCTGCCTAAGCAAAGCTAGGTCAGGTAATGGGTCAGACAAGAGAAAAGTGACATGAAAATCAATGCAAACTAACGCAACAAAGACAAACAGATAAACATTTGAATTTAATAGAAATTACCAAGCATTGCATACTCGTAAAAATGAACCTGGTAGGACTCATAATCGATTGGTCCGCAGTTCAAGTCTGCGAGGGGCCACCACTTCTCTTCGCACACTCCTTGTGCTATTGCTTCCCCAATTTATTCAACTAAAGCAGACTTAACACAGTTACGTCCACTGTCTTTTGCTAAATAAAGCAGTTTATCCGCCTCATGGCAGAACACTTCAAAATCGACGTTGATATCATCTGTTGTTACCACACCGAAACTTGAAGTAACTTGTACCCTTTCACCCTCTTCGGTAATGAAGTCATAACATGCCACTTCTTTACGCAGCTTTTCCGCCACCTTAACAGCATCATCAAGGTCTGTTTTTGGTAAAACAACAACAAACTCTTCACCGCCTAGGCGCGCGACAATATCACTATGACGCACTGATGATTCAAGCACTTTAGCCACACCAGTTAACACTGCATCTCCAAACGTATGACCATATGTGTCATTCACTAACTTAAAGCGATCAACGTCTGTAATGATAAGAGAGACTGGACCGCTGTCTGGTTTTTTCACCATCACTTTGTGCTTATCAAACTTCTTCTCAAGCCATGCATTTAGCTTTTGTTTCTGCAATTGCAGTGTATGCACAACTTTACCCTGCAGATGCTCTTCTTCTGTTTCTTTTGATAAAACCGGGCTTTGAGCAAACCATTCCTCTAGATAGCGGCGATTAAACAACCCCGTCAGCATGTCGGTCTTTGCAAGACGTCTCATGCGAATACGAGAACGGTTCACCGCCAAGAAAACAATCACAAGAACCAGCAACACCGCTGCCAATACCAACACTATCTCACCGAGTAAATAGAAGTTGCGGCGATTGTTTTCCAGCTCCATTTTCTGCAACACGTTGTTCCAGTTCAGCTCTTGGTTTTCAAACTCCAATCGTTCGAGATCAAACAAAATTTGCTGTTTCTCTAGGTTCTCTTGCTGACGCTCTGTATCAACCTGTAGGTATTTTTGATGGTATTGCGTGTAGGTTTGATAAGCTAATTTATAATCACCAAGCCCAGCATACGCCTCAGCTGCAATTTTGATCAGATCGACTTGTTGTTGCTCTAGGTGTTTTGAGGCATACAACTTGTCTAAGGTTGGACTTAACATTTCTGACAGTTGCTGGAATTGATTTTGCTGCAACAGGTACTGGGCCTGAATAAGTTTAAACGTCGCGAGGTACATTGGAGATGTTTCACGATACTGAAGGTTTTTAGCACGCTGCAAATGGCGCTGCATATTGGTGCTATCTTCAGCCGCGCGATATAAACAGGCCAGCTCTAAATTGATACGAAAACGGAAACGCCCATCGCCTATTACTTGGGCTAGCTGTAATGCTTTTTTATAAGAAGAGATCGCTTCAGAAGGGCGTCCTTGTTCTTTATGCAGCTTGGCGATGCTCAACATACTGAGCAACTCATTAAACGACATCTTACGTTGTTTAAAGTAAGAGTATGCTTGTGTTAAAACGTCTTCTGAGCGTCCAAATCCTTGAATTTCAATCAGGATATCCCCTAAACCAAGAGCCGCTCGCTCAATCAGGGCTTTCTCACCACTACTCTCAGCTGCCGTTAAAGAAGACATGTATGCGGCATAGGACTTTTTCAACTCCCCTTGCTGTTCATAAATACTACCTTTAACTAGCAATATTTCTGACTCAACCTGCTTATTACCACTGTCACGAGACTGATCCAGTAACTTATCCAGTGAGCTCACCGCCTGATGAAGATCACTACTAGACAGCATCGCCTGTATACTGCGAAGCTTTAACATCAAGTGCTCTTCATCGGATCCTGAAGAAATTCCTAAGCCACGACGTGCTGCAACAAGGCTGGATTTATCATCACTCAATAAGCCCATGACTGTCGATTTCGCTAAATAATAACGGACGAGTAACTCTTCAGGCTGATTCTGTAGTAACGATTCTTCTTCCAATTGCTCGATTTGAGCTTTGGCTTTTTGTGGTAAGGCGTATACCTGTCTCTCTATTCCTTCAAGCGCTCTGAGAAACTTATCCTGAGACTCAGTTGGTTTTGCATGAACATACATTGCTGTCGACGCGAAAAGCAGCACGCATATCGCCTTAAGTGATCGATGTAGTGGCATAGTGAGCGATCCCCAAACGAATTAAGGGTGGAGTAATAATTAACTGGTTGAGAAAGTCACCCATGCACAGAATATGATTGCATAGTATATAAATCAGCCAGCAAATTTTGGAGTCGCATAATAAAACACCAATCAATTAGCGCAAAATCTTACAGTATGAACAACTGCATGATTTTGGGTGCTTCATAAACAATATGGCTTAACGTCTAGCTTGTGAGATTAATTTTCATTCATTGCATCGGCGCTTTTTTCAATAGCATCAATCTGACAAATAGTAGCTAATTGTGGAAACTACTCGAACTCGTTTTATGTGGGGCGTATTGCTATCTCGATCCGTGATAGAAAACTGTCCTTGAGATGCGCGTTTGATCTTTCCAAGTGTGCTGTTCGAATCACGGGCAAATTTTTCAGCCACTTGGCGGGCATTTTTTGTCGCCTCTTCGATCATTACTGGCTTAACGTCATTGAGTGAAGTAAAGCTGTATTCGATTGGGTTAGCATAACGGTCTGAGTTGAAAACAATCCCCTGCTTCGCCAGTTCTCCAATACTTGCAATCGCGGCTCTAACGATGGAAACATCATGGCTATAAACCGTTACTGTCAAAGAACCAAGGTAGCGAAACTCAATAGTCGGCTCTCCGCCATATTGTCTGGCCTTTTTATCTAGGATCGCTGGCGCAGAAAAGCTCACTTGTGCTTTATCAATCCCTTGTAGTGCCAAAAAAGCCGCAACGGCATCTCTTTGCGTATCAAGCTCTTTCACTACCTCTGGCATGTCATTTCCCGCGACAGAAAACTCAATAGGCCAAATAACCGTATCAGCTGGATATTCACGCTCGGCCAATCCTTTCACGGTCACGATTCGATCCAAACCTTTATATTGCAAAGCAGCCTGTTTCAATAACAAACCAAGAGCCGCAAATCCGAGGATCAATGCCAAACCGATAATGGCGGCAGAACGTTGTGAAAACATCATCATCTCCAACTGACAGAGGGGGTATTAATAGCAGTGTACGTAGAAAGCAGAAAGGTTGAACATTGGCGCTGTCATGATTGCGTCAAGTTAGTAGAAAACATGTTCTGGATAACTAAATGCTGAAACGGGAACCGATAAGGCTCCCGTTTATTCCAGCTCAGCAAAGCAAAGGTTTATTGACGTTATTATTATTGCGTGTACCCGCACTTACCAACTTAGCAATAAAACACTTGATGCACAGCATAAATAGTATGTTTTGTGAGCGATATATTTTTTAGATATATGAAATAATCATTATTACAAAGACAGCTTAGTCGCTTAATTGCAAGCTATGTAAGGAGAATAAGACTAGGTTGGGGAACTCCGTTCACTATTACCCATAAAAATACTGCCCAACTCAGCACTTCTGTGAGCTCACTTACAGAACGCTTTAATAGCACAAACTGCTTTATAAAGTTGGTAAATTAAACGAAGTGACAGACTTTCACCATATAAAAAATATGAACGACTGTGATCTCCTTTCTAATTAAGCACCTCTCACTCATAAGTTCTGCCATAAAATAACCTCAAGAGTTGACGGCATGCTCAACGGCTTGCTAGCTATGGCAGCAAACTGACCTAACCAAAGATGAGGGATCATGCGATTTTCAATCAAACCGAACCGATGGCTTCAGACACTGCTTTTAGTCAGTGGTCTACTTGGAGCTAGCTTTACCCATGCTAGCGAACAAGTTTATCGACTCAAGCTTGCAGAAACATGGGGACCTAATACGCCGATCTTAGGAGATGCAACAAAGAACATGGCAAAGTTGGCAGAGCAAATGTCCAATGGCCGCCTAAAGATCCGTATCGACTCAGCGAACAAGCACAAAGCTCCTTTAGGCATCTTCGACATGGTTAAGTCGGGTCAGTACGACTTAGGCCACTCGAGTTCCTATTACTGGAAAGGCAAAGTACCCAACACCCTCTATTTCTCATCCATGCCATTTGGCATGATCTCTACCGAACAATACGCATGGTTTTACCATGGTGGGGGCATTGAGCTAATGGAAAAAGTCTATGCACCCCATAATTTGCTTTCTTTCCCCGGCGGTAATTCAGATATTCAAATGGGAGGCTGGTTTAAGAAAGAAATCAAAACTCTTGAGGATCTACAAGGGTTAAAAATCCGTATACCCGGTTTTGCTGGTGAAGTGATGGCCCGAGTTGGAGCAAAACCCACTAACATAGCACCTGGCGAACTTTATACCTCGTTAGAGCGCGGAACCATTGATGCTTTGGAGTGGGTTGGTCCGGCATTTGATCTGCGCATGGGATTTCAGAAAATCGCACCATACTATTACACAGCATGGCATGAGCCAGGCTCAGAAACTCAATTTCTAGTGAACAAGAAAACATGGGACAAACTGCCTAAAGATCTGCAAATCATCCTTAAGACGGCGTTTCGTGTTGCTGCGTTTGATATGTATACCCAAGCTCTAGATGCCAATGCAAATAGCTGGGCAACCATGAGCGCGGAGTATCCTGAGATCAAAGTGAGAGACTTTCCACCAGAAGTACTCAAGGCAATGCAAACTGCCACCAATGAGCTACTCATTGAGCTCGCAAATAAAGATATTTTAGCCAAAGAGATCATTGAATCACAGCGCCAGTACCTCACAAAAGTACGTGCGTGGACGGATATTTCTTCGAAAGCTTACCTAGACAGCGGCCAATAACAGAAAGCCCCCATTCATTCATGGGGGCTTTAATAATTACACCTTAAATTGATGTGTGTATGCACTGAGCTCTTCAGCAGACTGAGCGACTTCTTGACTGGCACCCGCTAACTGTTCTGCACTCGCAGAAGTCTGGATTGACATTTCACTGATTGAAGCAATGCTCTGGCTCACAGCATCAGTCACCTGAGCTTGTTCTTCTGCGGCAATCGAAACTCGTTCCATCATCGTATTAATGACATTAATCGACTCAATGATCGCCACAAAGTTTTGTTGAGTTTGGCCTGACAACTCCGCCGTTAATGTCACTTGCTCTTCACACCTTGCCATATTCTGAGTGGCCGATCCGGCCGCTTGCTGCACCGACGATATCATAGTCTGAATTTCAGAAGCCGAAGTTTGCGTTCTCTGTGCTAAGGTCCGCACTTCATCGGCGACGACTGCAAACCCCCTACCGGCTTCTCCTGCACGGGCCGCTTCAATAGCAGCATTAAGAGCAAGCAAATTAGTCTGCTCAGCGATTTCTTGTATCACCACCAGCACATGTCCAATTTCATTACTCTTGAGTTGCAGAGTCTGCATATTTTCATTCGTTGAAGCGACACCTTCCACCAAGTTCGCCAGTGCAACACTGCCTTTATCTAAGGTTTGTTGACCTGTCGAGCTTTTATTAAATGCCAACTGAGAAGCCTGAGCAACATCTGCGGTGTTTTTCGCCACCTCTTGAATGGTTGCTGTCATTTGTTCAATTGCTGAAGCGACTGACTCCGTTTCACGATGCTGGGTGGTGACGGCCGTTGTGGTCTGTTCGCTAGCCACTGACGTTTCTTCCGCGGTAGACGCAAGGCTATGGCTGGCTTCAAGAATATGCGCAATCAGCTGTTTAAGATTGTCCGACATATCTCGCAATGCGCCGTATAAACTGTCAGAAGAAACCTTACGATCAAACTCATGTGTGAGATCGCCTTGCGCGACTTGTTTGGCCAACAACATCATATCTCTAGGCTCTCCTCCCAATGGCTTTTTAATGATAGACGCCATATACAGAGCTAAAACGATGGTGATAAGTAACGTCACGACCATCATAAAAATAATAATATTGCGGATTTGATAGACTGACGAGAATGCTTCAGCTTGGTCGATCTCAGCCACCAACGCCCAACGAATATCACCAATATTCAGTGGAGAATAGGACGATAAAACGGGATTGCCGTTATAATCGACAATGATATCCGCACCACTTTGACCTGCTAAAGCCGCAATCGTCGCATCGGTTTTAACGCCATTGCGTTCAACAGAACCAGCAAACGATGCCGCGACTGAATGGTTATCAGGGCTTAGATAGGAATCTGAGCGCATCCGGTAGTCCGAACCAACCAAATAAGACTCTCCGCTCTCTCCCATACCTTCGCGAAGCTGCATGACAGCGTTAATGGCTTCCAGCGAAAGCTGCAAAGCGACCACCATCACCACGTCTCCACGCTCATTTAGTATTGGCTTTGCAATAAAGGCCGCAGGCGCATCATTGGATGGTGCATAGGGGGCAAAATCAATCACACCATATGATTTGGTATCAATAACACTGCGAACCAGCTGACCAAGATTGCTATTGGCATAAACTCCATTAAGCAGATTGGTTTGATAATCCGCTTCTTTCGTCACGGTATAGAACGCTTCACCACTTGGATCGATCAAGAACAAGTCGTAGTAGCCATACTTCTCTATGTACTTACTGTATAGCTCAACACCACCACGATCTTTAGGCACAAACGCTTCCTTTACGTCTTTTTCACTGATGATCGCCCATTGGTGTTGTTGGTCCAGCTCAACGGTTTGCCATACAGAAAGCACTAAGTTGCCATTGTAATCTTTAATGATCCCCGAACCTGCGCCCTGTACAAACGCGGCTTGTGTTGCTTTGGTTTCAACAGCATGATTCAGAGCAAAAGATGCCGCCACCGAATAACCTTCTGGATCCAGTCGAGAATCTGAACGCATCAGCTTATCTGGACCCACTAAATACGTCTCTCCGGTTTTTCCCATGCCTTGTGTTTGCATTGTGATCCCATTGATCTTATCGATGGGAAATTGCATGGCCGCATAACCAATGACTTGATTAGTATTATTGGTTACTGGAGTGACAAAGAATCCAGCAGGAAGATCATTCGAGTAGTGATACAGCGAAAAGTCGCCAAAGAAAACTTCATCTACCTCTCCACTTTTCATCGCTCGATGAAAGGCCTTTGCTAACCCGCTACCAGCAATATTCTCGGAGCGAACATTACGACCAAGATCCGCCTCTCGAGTTGCGCTGTAGATGATGTCACCATCTTTATTGATCAAAAACGCATCATACCAACCAAAATGCTGTTGGAACTGATCGATCTCTGCGCCATATTGATTGGCAAGCGCATCCCAAGCTCGGCCACTTATCTGATTCCCTTGAGCTTTGAAAGCACGATCAAACTCTTCGAGCACCATTTGGGTCGTATAAGCATCAGCAAATAATCGCAACCCTGATTTCAATTGTTTGAGATATTCTTGTACTTGGTTAGCTTGTGATTGGTTAATCGCTTCTAGTTTCCGAAACCCCTCTAGTTGAAGCGTACTGGCCACTTCGACGAGAACATCCATATCTCCTTCTCGTTCGTTGAAAAAAGAACGGATCTGTGATGATTTAATCGATCTTACCGTATCAAGCTGATTATAAGACCGTTCTGTTAACGCACCTTGTGCAAGAAATACCGCGTTCAACCCTAGAATTAAAGCAGGCACAACACCAATAAACAGCAGTGCCCCAATAATCAATTGGGACAGCTTTAGTCGCCCAAGCCACTGACTCATATAGATATCCTTTGTTTACACTCAATCTGAATTACATTGTTGTTATTGTTTGGCATATGAACGAAAGAACTACGCCAATATTAGAGATGCCTAGATGACAATGATTATGAGTCTAATTCAATAGTTTGAAATATTATGAAACACCTTTTCAGTATTCAGTTGTAAACATCAGAATACAGACAAGATTATCAATTAAACATAAGGATTTATGGCAGAAGATCGGATATATAAAGTGGAAAGAGCCACGACGCTCAATATGTCAGGCAAGCCTGAGCATACACACTTAGATACGACATAAAAAATACCGTTCACAGTCAGTGAACGGTATTCAATCAGAATTGACGATTCTGGTTTAGATAGCGTTACTAAAAATTAACTTGGTAGTTTAGTGTGTAGGTACGACCACGGCCTTTGTAGTCATAAGCTGCTGAATCATAATGCGCTGAGTAAATGAGCTGCGCACGTTGACCCCAAGCGGTGGTGTAGTCTTCATTAAACAAGTTCTGAATGCCGAAGCCCAAACTACCGACTGGAAGCTGATAACTACCAACGAGATCAAATAAGGTGTAACCATCTAGCTTGTTGTTCGACGCATCTTCATAGTCAAACATCGTTTGGCTTTGCAGTTTAATGGCGAGGTCTGTATCGTACCAACCAGCCCAAGCATTCGCCTTAGAGGTACTCGCATAGCCTGCATCATAATCTTCCCAGCCATTTTCCCCTTTCACTTCAGACACCACATAATGGCCAGAAGCGCCAAGCTGGATGTTGTCATGAATCCAATAAGACGCCATCGTTTCTAGACCATAGACACGTTTTTTGTCTTCAATTTCTTCAATAAGCAATGTGGCCTTGTTGTACTTAACGTTCTTGTCTGATTGAGAATAGTAAGCTGCTGTTTGTAAGTTGAAATCGCCAGTATCTAAGCGATAACCTAACTCAAAACTGTTGGTCTTAATGCCTGACATTTTCGATTCATTTACGTTAATACTGTCGTCAAGTTGCCAATGTTCGCCAACAAGCGTGTAATTACCTTGACCATAGTATTTAGCAGGATCAGCAAGATCAAAACCTTGAGAGAAATTAGCCCAAACTTGGGAGTTGCTGTTTAGATCATAAATCGTTCCCAAGTTGAAAAGAGCGACACCGTAATCCGTTTCTCCACCAGGAACCACATCTGCCGAAGTGCCATTACCTGTCGCAATTTGTTTCTGTTGCTTGTAGCCAACGAAGTCATCAATTTTGTTCGACATATGTTGGTAACGAACTCCCCCTTCTACCGTCCAATCTTCGGTGATCGAATAATCGGCTTGGGCAAAGGCGGCAATTGAACTGACTTCAACACCAGCATAACGTCCAACTTGGGCATGGGTCTTGTTAATCAAGTTGCCAGAATTATTAGCAATATTTGGATCGTAAAGCGCTTGATTGCTGTCTAGTTTGTCTTGATAAGCATCAATACCATAGACAATGTTCACTTTATCAAAGCTCTTTGCCAGCGCCGCTTTTAGTGAGATTACCTCGGTAATCTGCTGACCAGAAGATTGGTAGTAAGGAGTGTAAGTCTGGTCTTCTTTGCGATATGAGGCTTCTGCAATGAGCTGATGACCAAACAACTGATCGTCAACATAAGAGGCACTAAGCATGATGCGCTCTGTACCGTGCTCACGGTCCGAATCAAACCCCTTACGCACATCGACAAAATCACGACCGACAATGTACAAGCCATAGGGCGAGTCTTGCTGGCTATCATAGTATTGTGCAAGCAGGTTTAACTTTTGGGTTTCTGAAACATTCACGCCCACTGTTGTTAAAATATCTACCGTTTGATTGAACTGCAGAGAGCCTTGCGAGATATCTGGAGTCGCGATGGTACCATTGGCGTCAAAGAATCCCTGTGTTTCTGTATAAACGACCGATGTACGTGCTTTTACTTTTTCATTGCCACCTGAAATCGACTGCGCAAGTTTGTAATCAAAATCTTCGCTAGAATTTAGGCCAGAGGTCCCACCTAAATACGTTTCAAACTCCAACTCTTCACTTTGTGCTTTTTTAGTGATGATATTGATGACACCACCAGAAGCACCAGCGCCATATATTGATGTGGAGCCAGAAAGAACTTCAATACGATCAATATTAAATGGGTCGATTGAGTCTAGATGACGACTGATAGAACGCGAAGATTGCAGTGATACACCATCTATCATCACTAGCATTTTACGCCCACGAAGATTTTGTCCTAAATTGGTACGAGCACCACTACTGACATCTAAAGAGGGGATTGCCGAAGACAGAATATCGCCAAGCGTCTTACCACCGCGGAATTCCTGTTCAATTTTCTCTGATTCGATATACCAAACTGTGCCAGGAATATCACTAATTGCTTTCGGAGTACGACTGGAGACAACCACGATTTTGTCTTCCGTTGTGTACTCTTTTGCTTGGGCTGTAAACACTGTGCTTGCAGCGGCAATCGCTAGAGCAACAGTAGATAGAGGGAACTTCCCTTTACTCGCATTCATTATTTTCTCTATGTTTATCAATTAAAAGCTGCCCAAATAAAATACTTGAGCGACAAGGCTGTCTTTATTAATTACAAATAAGAATCATTATTATTGTTTTTCTGCAGCGAAAGTGCAATATGCCAGTGAGAATTATTTTCTTTTAGGTCAATAAAGATAAATGGATGTTGGTGTGAACAAGGAGGAATGAAGGTGGCAGTGTTGAAATGAGAGCAGTAACACCACTTTTTTGAGTGAATGAAAACGTTGGTTATGGCGTGGAATACAAGAAAGGCAGCTTTTGTCTGCCTTTAAACACTGGTGTCAGTAATACGGTTTATGAGTTTTTCTCGCTCTGGTAGCGATAGACTTACCACATTGCTATAGGTGCGTTGCATGACCCGAATATCATTTTCCAATAGTTGGGTTAGCTTTTTCGATGCATCTTGGTTTTTGCCTTCTAGTACAAGCTCGATAATATCTAGGCGGCGCTGACAAGACTTACTCACGGAAGATTGGATATGCATAGACACGAGATCCGTGGCTTTACGCATACGGTTATGTTGCTGCATGTAGCTAAGTAGAAAACGGTTTCCAGAACAGGCCGCAAGCAGCTCATGAAACTCTGCACTTAGGTTAAATAAATCACTAGCACTAACCGCTTTAGGGTTATCAATTGCTTGGAGATGGCGTTCACGACACCCCTCTAGTGCACTGAGTTCGAGTGACCAACTAGGCTCAAGCAAAGCGGCAGGCTCAAAAATCAGTCGACATCGGTAGCTTTCAGTATGTCTTTCAAGCGTGTTGAGTACCCCCTCTAGATGCCACTTATATCCGGGACTACGGCGTAAAATGCCATCACTTTCTAACAGACGCAGCACATTTTGCACCTCGCCCCGGGTCGCGTTGTAACCTTCTTGGAGCTCCTTCTCTGAAAACGCAGCCTCAATTTCACCAAAGAACAAATCCATTAATACTCTTAGGTAAAGCTTTTCCTGACGAGACTCTTCACTGCTGGAGTTATCTTGGGTTTTAATTGATTGCGCATCGAGCTGTAAAACAAATCCCTTATAAGGAACCGCTTTAGTGATACCTAAGACCGACATGTAAGTGAGCACGGCACGCATCGGAGTTCTAGAAACTTCGAACTGTTGTGCTAACGATGATTCGTTAAGGCTATCACCCATTTTTGCCTGTTCGGCTTTGAGTTTACTGACAACTTTATTGAACAAATCTTGCTGAAGTTTAGTAATGGTCGCCTTTTCCATGAGTTACAATTTCTTATGACGTTTACTCATATGGTAAACACAAATTTATTTCATTACCACGAACTGTCTTTTCGCATCAGAAACACAATCAATACATTTGCCAAAAACAACGGATTAAACACAAAGGTTTAAGGACAACGATGTATTTTGCCATCATGTAAGCGTTCACCTTATCTGGCCACCGAGTTAAGTAAGCGGTCGATTAACGTCTCATTAGATAGAGGAAGTAACCGCCACCAATCAAGGAAGCTAATAGACCGGCAGGAAACTGCCAAGGGAACCAAAGTGTTCGCCCTATCCAGTCAGCCAATACCATAATGATCGCCCCCAGCAATGCAGCAGTAAGCATTTGTGGTGTTGCACGGTACTGGTGAAGTGAGCGCGCCATGTGCGGAGCCAACAAACCGATAAAGCTAAGTGGGCCAATAACGATCGTGCACAGCGTCGTCAATGCTGCAATAAGTAACAACAGTGCCAATCTCACCACAGTGACATTCATACCAATGCTGTTAGCCGTGATTTCCCCGAGGCCGATTATTGCTATCCAGCGGCTCAGTGATAACGCGATACCACCGATGAAAGCGACACCAACAGCAAGCAGCAGAACATCATTGCTGGCAACCAGGTAAGTTGAGCCCGATAACCATGTCAGTAGCGCTGATGCGTTATCATGACCCGAGCTCATCGCAATTCTCAGTAAGGCATCTAAACCCGCACTCAAAGCAATCCCCGTCAGTAAGGTTTGTGTCGGAGCAAAATGATGCTTCCTACCGATTAACCAAACCACCGTTGTAACTGAGACAGCACCAAGCGTACCTAAAAACATTTGCTGTTCTCTATCGACAGCAACACCAAATAAAGAACCAAGAACCAAGGCTAGCGCAGCACCAGAACTGATGCCTAAGACTTCTGGGCTAGCCATAGGGTTATTAGAGATGCGTTGAATGATCGTCCCTGCAAAGGCTAACCCTATCCCTGCAACTAGTGCAACAAGTACACGTGGCGCGCGCAATTCGAAAATGGACTGATTGAAACCAAAGCTCCAACCAAACCGATTTTTACCCACCATGATGGCGAAAAGAGACACTGCCATGAGCACCAATAGCAATGCAGCCAAGATCTTGTGTGTGTTGACCTGTTTGTAATGTTCGACATGTTCAGAGCGTGCTTTAAGGTCGGATTGTAGTTTGGTTCGTTGCAGTAACCATAACAAGAAAGGTGCGCCAATTAATGCTGTCATTGCACCTGTTGGTAAAAGCTCTCCCCCGACGCCAGAGAACGGCTGGATGACTAGGTCAACGATAAGCAGGATGCCACTGCCAACGAGGCCACTCATTAAAATTTGTTTTGTAAGGGTTCTTGCCCCAAGCATTCTCGCGATGGCAGGCGCAACAATGCCGACAAAGCCAATCAAGCCGACTTCACTGACCACTGCGGCAGTAATGAAAATGGCTAAAGATAAGCAGAGCAGTTTGATCTGTTTAATGTTGACGCCCAACGAAGTGGCAACATTATCACCAAACTGTAGTGCGGATAGTGGGCGCTGTAACACCAGTAGCAAGCTCGTGGGTATAAGAACCAAAGGCAATAACATTTGCGTACTTGACCAGTCATTTTGATTAAGTACGCCAGCCCCCCAAACAAAGAGACTGGTGAGTCGCTGCTCATGGAGCATTAATAACATGGTGTTGAGTGAGCCTAGAAATAGACTCACCACCATACCAGCTAACACCATATGTAATGGCGAATACCCTCTTGCAGAGCTCAAGATGAAGACTAATCCAGTTGCTAGGCAGCCACCTACAAATGCGGGAACAAAACTTGGGAGCACGACATTGGCAGGAATCAATAAAACACCAAGCACCATTCCCAATTCTGCACCAGCGGCCACTCCTAAAGTGGTTGGTGAAGCGATAGGATTACGCAATACAAACTGCATCACACACCCTGCAACGGCGAGAGCAAATCCACAGATAATCGCAACCGTCAGTCTCGGCAAATATGTTAAATAAGTAATGAGATGCTGGTAATTGGCCGCATCAAAATGAAATATAGTATCCCAAATCAGCCCAAGGCCTTGTGAATAAGGTGCGGTTAGTTGGAGCAGTGAACCAATAATCAAAGCAGCAGCGCTGAATAACGCTGCTGCTTTAAAGTTCAATCGCCCATTGGCTTGATTTGCGATCTTTAAGGTATTCATTCTGGTTGGGTAAGTTGCTCGGTAATGTGGTCGCTAAATCTTTGCGCTGCGATCAGTCCACCAAAAGTCCAAATGGCTGGAAGCTCGTAAACGGAGTCAGTACGAGTAAACTCCATGGCTTGCCAAAGAGGGGATTGAGTAAGTTGCTGACGCTCTTCTTGTTTTAAAGGACCAAAAATCATCACATTCGCCTTTTGATGTTCAGCTAACTTTTCAGTTCCCGTTGTGGTGAAGCCCCAAAGATTGGTTTGTTCCTGCCAGTCATTCTTGAGTCCCATCGCACTGATGGTGTCTTGCGCTAAAGAACCTTGACTGTGAATACGCAGCGTTTTGTCATTAATAAATCGAGCAAACAGAAGCGGCTTATCCGCTTTTCCTGCCGAAACAACTTTTTCTCCATTGGCCGCAAGACGTTTATCTGTCTGTTCAATAACTTGCTTAGCACGTACCTCTTTATTGAAAAGTTTACCTAAAGAAGTGGTAATGGACTTTGCTGACTTCAATGGTTGTTTTTCTTCACTGTAAACGCTGTAAACCAGCACTGGCGCAATCTTATTCAACTGCTCATGCGCAGCAGCCATATGTTTGCTGATCAAGATGACATCAGGTTTGATATCGGTCAGTAACTCTAAGTTGGGTTCTCGTCTCGAACCGACATCAATGACATCAGGGTCTAGACTTGGCTCCACCACCCACTGCTGATAACCGTTTGTATCTGCAACACCTTCAAGTTCAACGCCTAGGCTAAGAACGGTTTCTGTCAGAACCCAGTCTAATGCCACGACTTTCTTAGGAGTCGAGTCAAAGGAAGTGGTCCCCATTTCATGGGTAATATCGAGTGCATAGCTATTGAATGCAAATGCCGCAGAAAGAATCACTATGAGTTTTTTCACAACAGGTTCCTTTTGTTTAGGGGATGTAACTGATTGGCTTTCCAGTTTTAGGGTGCTCGAATAACGCCAGTTCCATTCCATATATTTTCATTAGTATTTCTGGAGTCATTAACTCTTGAGGAGAACCTTCGGCAATCACCTTTCCAGAATGGAGAGCAATGAGGTGATCACTGAATTTTGCTGCCATGTTGACATCATGCAATACCATGATCACTGTTAAGCCCATGGATTGGTTTAGCTCTCGAATTAAAGCCAGTAATTCATGCTGATGTGCCACATCCAAAGCCGATGTCGGCTCATCAAGCAAAATACACTGGCTTTGTTGAGCAAGTAGCATCGCAACCCAAGCTCTTTGCCTTTCACCACCAGATAAGGTTGCAACAAATCGCTCAGAAAATTGGGTTAAGCCGACTCTCTCTATGGCTTCATCGACAATGACATAATCTTCTTTTCCATAACGACCAAATGCCCCTTTCCACGGATAGCGTCCAAAGCACACTAACTCACGAACTGTGACTCCATCCGTTATCGGAGGGTGCTGAGGAAGATACGCCACCTGATGGGCAAACTCTAAACTTGAAAATGAAGAGACAGATTGTTGATTAAACAGAACTTGTCCATGTGTGGGAGAATTTTGACGGCTAAGAAGCTTTACCAAGGTCGATTTTCCACACCCATTGTGACCAAGAAGCGTCGTCACTTTTCCCGGTGAAAATGTGATGCTAGTGGGAGAAAGAATACTCTTACCGTCGATTTCGAACGACGCATCGACCAGTTGATACATAAGTGAAATATGAAGTTGAGTTATTGGCTTTAAGCCAGTAACTTTACCACGCAAACAACGAAGTGAGAATTATTTTCACAATCAATAGCATATTCATTATTAACACAACTAGCTTATTGATGATTTCTATAATAGTTACAATGAATTAAAAACATGTCAGTTTTACACAGCAGAAAGACTCAACTGTGGGCAATCAGTTCAGCAGCAGCACTCATGGGTATTGGCCAAAATGGCTTGCTCGTATCTCTACCATTCTTGATTGAACGCTCGGCATTTAATTTGCCTACTTGGTCCATTCTTATCGCCATTGGCAGTTTTCTTTTTTTGCCCGCAGCCCCTTGCTGGGGCAGATACAGCGACCGATGGGGACCGAGAAACGTGGTGCTGCAAGCCCTACTCGGTATGGCATTTAGTTTCATGCTGTTGCTTTTGTTTACTATCTGGAGTGATGATCGGCCCGTTATGACCGAAGTCTGTCTATTTGGCTTGTTACTCGCTCGGATTGTTTATGGTTGCACCGTAGCGGGAATGGTTCCTGCTTGCCAACACTGGTCGATCCTTTTATGTGGAAAAGAGAACCGATTGCAAGCAATTACTGGTATCAGTATTGGTTTGAGTACCGGTAGGCTTATTGGCCCTTTGATTGCGATCATCGCCTTAAAGTTATCTCCTTATGCTCCATTAATGTTAATGATCGCGCTTCCAGTCGTCGTATTTACCAGTGTAGCCTTACTGCCTTCACCTCAACTTTGTAAAAAGAAGAATAAAGTTGTGGAGCCGTTATCTTGGCTACCAAGTAAAGTCTTTTGGCCTTATCTGTTCAGTGGTCTGTTGCTTTGTGCGGCGGTTGCACTTTTGCAGTACAGCTTTACTCCCCTGATGAGCACAATAACGAGTTGGTCGGCGGCTGAAGTCAGTGATGGTATTGGCGTGCTCTTGACGATTAGTGCGACATGTACATTTTTAATCCAAGTTATTGTCATCAAAAAACAAAACATTACGCCATTGAACATGTATCGGTTGGGGGCTGTTAGTTTAGTGTGTGGCTTCGTGCTTTTCTTAGTTCCCAATGTTTGGCTTTATGGTGTAGCAATGGCAATTGTCGCAAGTGGTGCAGCGCTACTTGTACCGGCTTACACCTCTGAGGCAACAGAAAAACAAAGTGATGAGCCTGGAGCAGTTGCCGGTTACATCGCTATGTCGCATACCATTGGCTATGGATTCGCTTCACTGCTGGCATTTACCGCAACTGTGAGCCCTTTATACCCTATCTATTTGTGCATCGTGTTCTCGGTCTTGATTACTGCGATAGCCTATTTAGCCGTAAAGAACCTCAAAAAAGCGCTGAGTTAATTTAGCGCTTATTGTCTGGATGCCTAGGACAGTCAGTACATAGCTCTCGGCCTTGGCATTTATAGACCAAACAACAACTGGTTCGCACCAAGATAAGTTGTTGAGATGTTTCATCATAACGAAGAGAGCCCACCAGCTTCTCAGGAAGGTTGCAGGCTACTAACCACTGTTGAGCCTGATCCATTAAATACTCTGCTGAGAGATCAGGAGCAAAGTGACTTAGCTTCACTAAACAACCTAACACCCCATCAGCAAACAAGTAATTGGTAAAGCCAGGTCGGATACGAGTCCAAAGGCTCATTTCTTGGCGAAAATAATCAAATAGAACATTAAGCTCTTTTCCCGCAAGCGTGACGAGTTCTTGTTCAGTGCCCTGAAAATAATCTTCCGAGTCAAACTGATAACCACTGATAAAATTTGGCTGAACGTGCTGACCAATCAAAGATAATTTAGGTAAACCTTGGCAAGAGTAAATAGCAACAAAAGCGACATAAATAGGTTGCCAACAGAGTAACGTCCAAGTACGAGTTAACCAATAAGCGGATCCAGCTTCAGGGTGAGCTAGCTTGAGGCTCTCGTATAGCTCTCGGATGTTCTCTGAGCTAGGGCGATCAATATGAATAAGCGTAGACTCTACACCGCCTTCTGATAGAGGCTTTATCGCGCCATGCAGATAAGGGGTGACTTGCTGAGAGTGCTCGAAAAGATGCTCAAAGAACGAATGGCCACTCATAGTGTTGTACTTACTCTATTAACTGAATAAGCCAAGGATAAATAAACCACTCTTTTATTACAATTGATTCTCATTACAACAAAAGACTGGTAATTAATTGCTTAGGTCAATTCGGCGCTATGGCCTGTTTGATTAAATCATTTATCTGCATCTGACATAAAAAACCTCCAACCAAGATCAACTTAGTCGGAGGTCAAAACCAGATATTGCAGTGATTGATTAAAAGTTATTGTCTTTCGATATTTACACTTTCTGGTCTTAGCTTAATTATTCCACGGTCACGCTCTTTGCAAGGTTACGAGGTTGGTCAACGTCAGTCCCTTTGATGAGAGCGACATAGTAAGAAAGTAGCTGCAATGGCAAGGTATAAACAATAGGTGCGATAAACTCATCACAATGAGGAACATTGAGCACTTTCATGGTGTCATCGCTTTCAAATGAAGCATTCGCGTCTGCAAACACATACATCAAGCCGCCACGAGCACGCACTTCTTCGACGTTCGATTTCAACTTCTCTAACAGCTCATTATTAGGTGCAACCACAATCACTGGCATTTCTGCATCGATCAGAGCAAGCGGGCCGTGCTTCAATTCACCAGCAGCATACGCTTCTGCGTGAATATATGAGATTTCTTTCAGCTTTAATGCACCTTCCATCGCAATGGCTGATTGCTCACCGCGCCCCAAAAATAACGAGTGGTGCTTATCTGCAAAATCTTCCGCTAACGCTTCGATCGCATCGGCCATCGACAATGTCTGCTCTAATTTGGCAGGCAAAGATTGCAGCGCCGAGACTAACTGGGCTTCTTGCTCTGTTGATAGTGCGTTATGACGACCAATGGCCCCTGCGAGCATTAACAAGCCAGCCAGTTGCACCGTAAATGCTTTGGTTGATGCGACACCAATTTCAGCGCCCGCTTTCATCATATAAGCCATGTCTGACTCTCGAACCAATGACGATCCCGGGACATTACAAATCGTCAGACTGGCCATGTAACCCATTTCTTTCGCAAGTCGTAATGCTGCCAAGGTATCTGCGGTTTCCCCTGACTGAGAGATGGTCACAAGTAGAGAGTTCTCAAACACATGGGACTTGCGGTAACGAAACTCAGAAGCAATTTCAACATTACAAGAAACACCCGCCCACTCTTCTAGCCAGTAACGAGCCACCATCCCAGCATGATAACTGGTACCACATGCAATGATCTGTACGTGTTTCACTTGGCTGAGTAGCGCTTCTGCATTATCCCCAAAAATAGATGAAATCACTTGGCCATTAGCAAGTCGACCTTCTAACGTCCGCTGCAGCGCAACCGGCTGTTCATGGATCTCTTTTAACATGTAGTGACGGTATTCACCTTTGTCACCCGCATCATGAGAGACTTCTGATTCTTTTATTTCACGCTCTACTGCTTGTCCATTCGCATCAAAAATATTGACCTCAAAACGCGTCACTTCCGCAACATCACCTTCTTCAAGATAGGTGAAACGACGGGTAACCGGTAACAACGCCAGTTGATCTGAAGCGATGAAATGCTCCCCCATCCCGAAGCCGATCACTAATGGGCTACCAGAACGTGCAACCACAACGCGACTTGGATCTTTTTTGTCGAAAATTACAGTGCCGTAAGCACCTTCTAACTGCTTCACCGTTTTTTGCAGCGCTTCAACAAGGGAGTCTGAGGTTTTTAACTCCCATTCCATAAGGTGTGCGATAACTTCCGTATCCGTTTGAGATTCAAAAACATAACCACGTTCACGCAGGATTTCTCGTAACTCTTCATGGTTTTCGATAATACCGTTGTGAACAACGGCAATATCCCCAGACATATGAGGATGAGCATTCACTTCAGACGGCTCACCGTGAGTCGCCCAACGCGTATGTGCAATCCCGGTTCCACCAGAAATCTGAGCTTTTGAAACAGCCTCTGCGAGCTCTTGAACTTTGCCTAAACGGCGTAAACGTGTCAGCTCACTCTCTGCATTTACAACCGCAACCCCTGCAGAGTCATATCCCCGGTATTCAAGACGACGTAAACCTTCGACTAATATTTCTGCGACATCTCGTTGTGCAACTGCACCTACGATTCCACACATAATAACGACTCCAAATTTTTATTGTTTATATTCCCAATTGGCAGCAAGCAAAGGCCAGATATTTGGGAGAATTTTATTTAAGCGCAAATCACTTTGACGCCTTGAGACTCAATGGTCTGTTTATCTTCATCCGTGATATCGCGATTGGTCACTAGCACATCAACCGCATCCCAGCTCAATTCAAGATTAGGAATTTTTCGACCAATCTTTTCAGATTCAACCATCACAACCACTTCTCGCGAGACATCAGCCATGACCTTGCTAAGCCCAACTAACTCATTAAATGTAGTTGTTCCTCGCGCAAGATCGACACCATCTGCACCAATGAAGAGTTGGTCAAAGTCATAAGAACGTAGAACAGATTCCGCAACTTGTCCTTGAAACGACTCCGAGTGAGCATCCCATGTGCCCCCCGTCATCAGCAGTGTTGGCTCACTCTCAAGCTCATTCAGAGCATTTGCGACGTTTAAAGAATTGGTCATCACAACCAATCCTCTTTTGTGATTAAGTTGCTGGATTAATGCTGCTGTCGTACTGCCACTATCAATGACAACACGGTTATGATCTCGAATCAGTTTTGCGGCGGCTTCCGCCAATTCATTCTTACGAACCGAAACTTTTCCATGTAATTCTTCATGCACAACTTCTTTTGGTAATGCAATCGCACCACCATAACGTCGAAGAAGCTGGCCATTTTTCTCTAATGACGCCAAGTCTTTTCTTATCGTGACCTCTGAGGTTTCAAACTGAAGGGAAAGCGCTTCAACACTGACCTCTCCCTTTTCATTAACCAAGTTAGAAATCGCGTGTCTTCTGAGCTGAGTGTTTCGTTTCGACATGTATATTTTAAAATTAAATTTCGATATGAAACTTATTATAGTCAAAGTGAAACTTTTTAGTCCATTTATTTTGAACCAAAAAATTAATATTTAGCGTAAAAACCTTGTCCTAAGACAATTCTTAAACAGTGAATTTGAAATGATTCAATGGTAGAATTCGCACCCTAAAAGAAAAAAAATTACATAATTGACTGTTTTTTTTTTGCAACACCCCCCTTTAAACGGGTGTTAATCACAAAAATAGTGGATAAATTGCCCACAACTTAGTCATAAAATGACTAAACATTGTGAAAGACTTTCAGTCTTTGGTGCACAAACTTAACCTCGTAAAGATTCCATTGCAGGCACAAAATGCAGGACATTGAGGCAGTGCGTCAAAGCTAAAACCGAGTTTCAATTTGTAACAATATTTACCGGAGAATATCTTCCATGAAAAAGACCAAAATCGTATGTACGATTGGCCCTAAAACTGAATCTGTAGAGAAGCTAACTGAACTTGTAAATGCAGGCATGAACGTAATGCGCCTGAACTTCTCACACGGTGACTACGAAGAGCACGGCACTCGTATCGCGAACTTCCGTAAAGTAATGGAAGAGTCTGGTAAGCAGCTTGCTATCCTTCTAGACACTAAAGGTCCAGAAATCCGTACGATCAAACTAGAAGGCGGCAACGACGTTGATCTAGTAGCTGGTCAAGAGTTCACTTTCACAACTGATATCTCAGTTGTAGGTAACAAAGACAAAGTAGCGGTAACTTACGCAGGTTTCGCAGCTGACCTAAACGCTGGTAACACTATCCTAGTAGACGACGGTCTAATCGAGATGGAAGTTATTGCAACAACTGAAACTGAAGTTAAGTGTAAAGTTCTTAACAACGGCGCTCTAGGCGAAAACAAAGGTGTTAACCTACCTGGCGTTTCTGTAAACCTACCTGCACTATCTGAAAAAGATAAGAACGACCTTAAATTTGGTTGTGAGCAAGGCGTTGACTTCGTTGCTGCATCTTTCATCCGTAAAGCATCTGACGTTCAAGAAATCCGTGAAGTTCTGACTGCAAACGGCGGTGAGAACATCCACATCATTTCTAAGATCGAAAACCAAGAAGGTGTTGATAACTTCGACGAAATCCTAGAGCTTTCTGATGGTATCATGGTTGCTCGTGGTGACCTAGGTGTTGAAATCCCAGCTGAAGAAGTAATCTTCGCTCAGAAGATGATGATTGAGAAGTGTAACCGTGCACGTAAGATGGTTATCACAGCAACTCAAATGCTTGATTCTATGATCAACAACCCACGTCCTACTCGTGCGGAAGCTGGCGACGTTGCTAACGCAGTAATGGACGGTACAGATGCAGTGATGCTTTCTGGTGAAACAGCGAAAGGTAAATACCCTGTTGAAGCAGTAACTATCATGGCTCAAATCGCGAACCGTACTGATTCAGCACTTAAAGCTGAGCTAGGTTCTCGTCTAGACAGCCCACGTCTACGCATCACTGAAGCGGTATGTAAAGGCGCAGTAGACACAGCTGAAAAACTGGCTGCTCCACTGATTGTTGTTGCAACTGAAGGCGGTAAGTCTGCACGTTCAGTACGTAAGTACTTCCCAACTGCAAACATCATCGCTCTAACAACTAACACTAAGACGGCTGCACAGCTAGTTCTTACTAAAGGTGTTACACCAGTTGTTGTTGATTCAATCGAAAGCACTGACGCATTCTACGTAGCGGGTAAAGAAATCGCCCTAGAATCTGGTCTTGGTAACAAAGGCGACATCGTTGTTATGGTTTCTGGCGCTCTAGTAGCTTCAGGCACAACGAACACAGCTTCTGTACACGTTTTATAATTTTGCAACTTAAGGTTCAAAATTCATAAAAAGAGGGCGTTGCCCTCTTTTTTTATATCTACGACTTGTCTTTTGTATTAGAACGGAATACCATCCCATTTAAATACAAAACAGTGAACTGTATAACTCATTACGTCAAATGGATTGATTGAGGAGCAAGTCGTGTCTAGCCCTACTTTAACTGACAAGGTAGCTAAACTCATATGTCAGGATATTTTAATTGGTAAACTCACACCAGGGCAAAAGTTGGTTGTAGCTGAACTTAAGGATAAGTATCAGTTAGGAGCCTCCCCTATTCGTGAAGCCTTAGTTAAACTTTCGTGGGATAAGTATGTCATTCTTGAACCCCAAAAAGGATGCCGCGTGGCACCGATTTGTGGTCAAGAGTTAGGTGATCTCTATGAAAGTCTAAGAGTGATCAGTGCTATCTTACTCAAAGATGCAATTTCTTCAGCAGATGAAAACTGGGAACTGTCCGTTCTTACGGCATTTCATAAGTTGTCACGCATTCAAGTCAATGAACAAACAGATTGGCATGAGTGGGAAGAGCGCCTGCATCAGTTTTATCTCGCTTTATTTGATGGTGCTAAGCCTCAGAATATGTATCAGTTTTCTACGCAATTGATTAATCAGATACGTCGCTACCGCTACTATGCATCGGCATTTCGTACTGATTACTCTCTGTGTAATATTGAACAGTATGAGAAGATCATGAAGCTAGCATTAGCGAAAGATGCCAAAGCAGCAGTCGCCGCTTTTGATCATTACTTAATTCAAACGGCAAAGGTACTCAAACCCTTGGTTCCAGTGACCTCTTAGCCGTTACAACACACTCTCATCAGTACTGCAAAACTGAACCTGATTTCGCCCCATCGACTTAGAATCATAGAGGGCGATATCAGCACATTTATAGCTTTTCGTACGATCCGATGAGAGTGTGGTATAACCAATACTGATCGTGATGGGAAGCTTCATTTCTTGTTCAACCGCCTCTCGGAGCCGATTTAACGCCGCATCCGCCTCAACCAATGAGGTATTGGGCATAATAACAGCGAATTCCTCTCCCCCAATGCGAGCAAGAAAATCCGTTTCACGCAATGTGATTTTCAAAATATCCGCCACTAGCCGAATTACTCTATCTCCTTCATCATGCCCTTTCTGATCATTGATACGCTTAAAATGATCGATGTCTATCAAGCCTAAACATACAGGCTCCGAATCAGGATAGCGCTCAATACGCTTAGTGTGACAAGACAGTTCAGCTTCAAATTTTCGTCGGTTCCAGAGTTGCGTTAGTTCATCTTTCTCACTCAACATTCTCAGTTGCTCTTCTAGCACTTTACGATCCGAAATGTCGACCAGTGAAGTAATGTAGTAACTGACTTTCCCTCTAGAGGAACAAACGCTTTGCACTCGCATAATAGCCGTTGCATCCTGGCCATTAGCCGTTGTAATTGAGATCTCCCCTTCCCAACTTTGCTCTTGAGAAAGCTGATCAAAGATAGCTAACAAATCGTTTGCTTGCTCCTCATTAAGGAGGCATTGCAAAGCATTCTGGGACTCAATCTGTTCAGAAGTAAAACCCGTCAAGCGAACAAATTCATCATTAACCAACACAGCTCGATGAAGCTTATCGGAGATCATCACAGCTGACATGCCGCTTAATGCCGCCCTTGCCAATTGACTTTCCACACTTCGCTTACGGTAATAAACAAAAGCGGATGAAGTTGGCAGCAGAAATACCAACCCCATGAGAAGGACCATACTTATCTGTTGGTAGAGATCATAATAATCTCTCGCCGCTCCGTTTAGTAACGTCTGCTTATCCAGCATGATCACTTGATGAAGCCGTAAAGTATCGGAAATAGTAATGGTGTTAAACGTCACGATAGTGCCATTAACCTGTCGCGAACCTGATTTTTGACTCTGGATAAGTTGCCATAAGTCTTGAGACAAAGTTGGCAATGAAACATTGGCAGCAGTGACACTGCCTTCTTGGTAAACCAGTTGTTGGCGGATCAGAGGAAAGCCATTTTGGTCGTAGAGTCGAATATGGAAATTGTCTTCTATTGATTGATTAAGGCGAGCAGATAAGTAACCGACATCGACACTCACGATGAGATAGCCTTCTTCTTTTCCAATCACATTCACAGGCTCAATCAAACGTATAACCGGCGCTGCATCCACTTGTTTCGCTGAAGAAGAAAGCCAGACACCGATGTTTTCATCAGTAAGTGTTTGGGCAAATTTGAAATAAGGGCTCTGCGACTCATCACGAAGAGCACCACGCGCAACGACTTGTTTACGACGATAGGAATAATCAATACGTGCGCGCTCTTGCCCTTCAATATCAATGAACTGAATTTGACGATACCACTTCTGGTAATGAGCAACCGAGGCCCAACTTTGTTCAACAATGATCCGGCGAGATTCACTTGGAAAGATGATGTAATCGTATAGAGCACTACTGTGAGATAATAGCTCAGCAATCGAGATAAACTGCCGTTGTAAGTTTTTTAACTCTCGTTCCGAAAAAGCCAGTTGCTGCAAGGATTGCAGGCCAGCATTCTCTATAGAGTCTTTCTTTATATTTAGGTATTTAGGATAGAAGTAAGCACTAACCAAGAGGAGAAAAGAGAGCGTAGTAATAACGAGATATGAAAAAATACTCTGACGCCTTAGCACTACACTAACTCCCTAATAGAATCAGGGATTATAGCACCATCTATAAATGACTAAAGTATAAATAGCAAAATCGCAGTGAGTTAAGTTTCAAACTGCGATCTTGATGCTTATTCATACCTAATGTTTTTAGTCTAACTTGTAGATCACATCCACTCGGTCTCGAATCACAATTGTCGAATCTTGGTAACTGTTGGACTCCATTTTCGCATCCATCGCCATTGAACGCATTAACATAGGTTGAGCACTTGGCATGTTGTAATCAACGCGCCAAACATCTCCAAGCTTCTTCTCAAAACCTTGAGCTAAGGATTTCGCTTTCATATTCGCATCTTTGATAGCAAACATACGTGCTTGCTCTTGATACTTCGCCTGATCGCGCACTTTGAGCTGGATGTTGTCGACTTGATTAATGCCTTCATTCAAAGCCATGTCCAAGTACTTATTGAGCTTAGCTAAGTCGTCCACCTTAACGGTGACACTACGTGAAGCGCGGTAGCCAACTAATTCTGGCTTACCTTTTTTAGGGTAATGATACTGAGGTGCGATATATAAGTTAGAGCTAGAGATGTTGTCATTCGCAATTCCTGACTCTTTCAGGCGAGACAAAAAGCCCTCCACAACTTTATCAACTGCCTGCTTTGCTTGTTCCGCCGTCATTGTTGATTCTACAACTTTCACCGAGAATTCGGCCATGTCTGGGGTTGCCGTTACCTCACCGTAACCCGTCGTCACTAAATGGGGAAAGTTGGGTGATTCAGCCATCACGTTCCAACTAACAATGCCGGATAATACAACGGCAAGCATAGATGCAAATTTCATTACTATCACCTTATACAATTCACTTAGTTACATAATAGGCCTGCTCTGTCGCTTGACTAGCCATAGGTAGGCAAACTAACACAATTTTGACTGAGTTTACTTTGCCATGGTCGCACGCGCATAACTCAAAATAGCATCTGTGATCTCGGATAAAATACCAGTTTCTAACTGCCAGTGATGCCAGTACATTTTATGCGAGATACAGTAATCCGGAGCGATATTGACCAATTCGCCACCTTCAAGCTCACTACGAATCTGTATTTCCGGGATTAAACAGTAAGCCAATCCCGCGACGGCCAATTTTACAAATGCCTCAGAACTCCCCACAGTGTGGTTGATGACACTATTTCTTTGAATGCCAAAACGTTCGTGGAGAAATTGGGTGTGCATGAGATCATACTGATCAAACGATACCGCAGGCGCACGTTTGACTGCCTCTCTATTCATGCCATTAGGAAAGTAATGTTCGACAAAACTCGGACTAGCAACACAAACGTAATTCATGGTTCCCAAATATTCTGCATCACAACCGGAAAAAGGCGTTGCTTGCAAACTAATTGCTCCCGCAACTTCACCACTTTTTAGCTTATCGATGGTACGGTTTTCGTCATAGACCTTTAATGCAATCTCTATTTGATGATGTTGCAGCACAGGTTCGATTGCAGGCAACAACCACGTAGCTAAGCTGTCGGCATTTGTTGCAATTGAAAGCTGCACAGGCTTTGTAGTATCTAAGTTGTTTAACTCTGGCAGGAGCTCATATTCTAACAGTTTGATCTGACGATATAAGCCAAGTAACTTCTTTCCAATGTGTGTTGGTTGCGGAGGCTGCTCTCGCACTAAAACAGGCTGAGCTAAAAATCTCTCTAATTGTTTTATCCGTTGAGAGATAGCCGATTGCGACACGAACAATGCTTCCGCACCACGCTCAAATCCACCTTGTTCAACAACCGCATCAAGTGCTTCTATCCACTTGTAATCTAATCCTCTCATCATCCACTCCAGTACATTAGAACATCTTATATAGCATAAATATCATTAATTATACTTATCAAGAATTTCTCATTATCTTGATGCAAATAGTCATGACATTGAGGAAAAATCAGCATGAGTTGGTGGGTTTTATTACAAGGGTTTGGCTTAGGTGCCAGTATGATCATTCCAATTGGAGCACAAAATGCCTACGTACTTAATCAGGGGATCAAACGAAACCACCACCTGACAACAGCAACGGTTTGTAGTGTCCTTGATGTACTCTTTATTTCTCTTGGGGTGTTCGGGGGCGGAGCACTTTTATCTCAAAATGAAACCCTGCTGACCTTTGTCACCATCGGTGGTATTGCATTTCTTAGTGGCTATGGCGTACTGTCATTTTATAGTGCACTTCAACCACACACTGATTCAGAACAACACAACACAGATAGCGTTAAAGGACGTAAGGTTGTCATACTGGGTGCATTAGCGGTCACCGTATTAAACCCACATCTTTATTTAGATACTGTCGTGATCCTTGGCTCTATTGGAGGACAATACCAAGGTGCCGATCGTATTGCTTTTGCGATAGGCACAATCATGGCATCTTTTGTGTGGTTTTATACCTTATCTATTGGTGCCGCTAAACTCGCTCCTAAGCTGTCTCAACCTATCGTAAAGAAAACTATCGACATTGCTGTTGGTATTATGATGTTTATCATCGCCACAATGTTAATCACACAGTTGTTTCACTAGCTCAGGAAAACACATGGAAAAGGTTAATGACATATACCAATTCAACCTGAAATTACTACAAGGTATTGGTATCGAATTTAAAGAATGGCGACACGAACCCATTCTTGACTTCGCCACTGATGAACGAGTGGCTGCACAATTGGGATGGACGGGAACGCACAGTAAAAGCTTATTTCTTAAGTTGAAAGGAAGTGGTTATGCATTGTTTCTCACGGATAAAGATTCTCGTTTAGCAAGTAAAACCATTAAACAACTTCTTGGTAAGAAACCTGAGATATGTGGGAACAACGAAATGACAGAGGTTATCGGTTGCTTACCTGGCGCAGTGTGTCCTTTTGGGCTACCTGAAGAGATCCCACTTATTGTCGATAAACGCTTGTACCAGCACAGAGAGCTGCTTTACACGCCTGGAGATCCCGAAGCAACAATTGGAATATCAGGAACCGCACTACAACAAGTCTTAACTCGGCTCACCAACCCTATCTTTGAGATATAAAAAAGCGAGGCTCTTGGCCTCGCTTTTCTTTTTACTCTACCTAATTAAGCTTCAACTTTATTTAGGTGAACATCCATTTGTGGGAATGGGATTTCGATACCTGCTGCATCAAGCGCTTCTTTGATCGCTTGAGTTGAATCGAAGTAAACATCCCAGTAATCCGCTGTTTTACACCAAGGGCGCACAACAAAGTTTACAGAAGAGTCTGCCAGTGCCAGTACGCCGATTTGGATACCAGGCTCTTGCAAAATACGAGTATCTTTCTCTAGCGCTTCACGAATTACTTCTTTAGTTTGCTTAAGATCAGCACCGTAAGAAACACCAATCACTAGATCAACACGACGAGTCTCATGGCGAGAATAGTTAGTAATTGGGCCACCAATAACGGAAGCGTTAGGCACAACTACCATTTTGTTATCTGGTGTTTTTAGAATCGTTTGGAAAATTTGGATTGCATCAACAGAACCTGCGACGCCACCAATTTCAACATAGTCGCCAGACTTAAATGGACGGAAAGCAACGATTAGAACGCCCGCTGCAAAGTTAGATAGTGAACCTTGTAGCGCAAGACCAACTGCCAAACCTGCCGCACCGATTACAGCAACAACAGATGCAGTTTGAACACCCACACGGCCTAGTGCCGCGATAAGTACGATAACAAATAGAAGATAGCGAACTAAACCATGAATAAACTCAACAACGGCTTTGTCCATTTTTTTCTTTTCAAGCATTCTTGAAATGCTATTCGCTACCATCTTCACAATGATGTTACCGATAAACAGAATAACAATTGCTGAGATGATATTTACACCGTACTGAATAAGTAGATCTGAATTGTTGGTAAGCCAAGTTTCTGCTTTAGCTAGACCATCAACTAATGTGGTATCCACACCAGATTCTGCTGCCATAATTAGTATCCTCAAATATAAACGATTCTATGAATCAAAATGCATTTTCTGCCTGATTTAGGCTTACTGCCTTATTGGTTTTCTGAACATACGCCAGTTTTTTGGCACAATATCTTATTTTACATAATTTGCAAAGTCAGAATTTCGCAAACTATATAAAACAAATAGTTAGCTTCAGAAGCGAAAAAAATCGTTACAAGATTACGCAAAGTCCTTACATTTCGCTAGCGTTTTCTGCGCATTCGTGGGTATGTCTGAATTTCTAAACAGACTCTAGATACAAAAAAACCCGCTCCTAAGAGCGGGTTTTTAAAACTCAATTCAGACGAATTATAGTACGTCGATTGCGTTAAGGTCAGCAAATGCTTGCTCAAGACGAGTAACCATTGAAGACTGAGCAGCACGTAGCCATACGCGTGGATCGTAGTACTTCTTGTTTGGTGCATCTTCACCAGTTGGGTTACCGATTTGACCTTGTAGGTAATCGTGGTTTTCAGCTTCGAACTGACGGATACCGTCCCAAGTTGCCCACTGTGTATCTGTATCGATGTTCATCTTGATAACACCGTAGCCGATAGACTCACGGATTTCTTCAAGGCTAGAACCAGAACCGCCGTGGAAAACGAAGTTTAGAGCGTTTGGTGCAATACCAAATTTCTCTGCACAGTAAGCTTGAGAGTCACGTAGGATTGTTGGAGTCAGAACAACGTTACCTGGCTTGTATACACCGTGTACGTTACCGAAAGAAGCTGCGATAGTGAAACGTGGGCTGATAGCGTTTAGTTTCTCGTAAGCGTATGCAACGTCTTCTGGAGAAGTGTAAAGCTCAGACGCGTCCATATCAGAGTTATCTACGCCATCTTCTTCACCACCAGTACAACCTAGTTCGATTTCTAGAGTCATGTTCATTTTAGCCATGCGCTCTAGGTACTTAGCAGAAATTTCGATGTTCTCTTCTAGAGACTCTTCAGAAAGGTCGATCATGTGAGAAGAGAATAGTGGTTTACCAGTTTGCGCGAAGAACTCTTCGCCAGCGTCTAGTAGACCGTCAATCCATGGTAGAAGTTTCTTAGCAGCGTGGTCTGTGTGTAGGATTACAGGCACACCGTAAGCTTCAGCTACAGCGTGAACGTATTTAGCACCAGCTACAGCACCAAGGATTTGATTTTCTTGACCTTCAAGTTTTAGACCTTTACCAGCGAAGAAAGCAGCACCGCCGTTAGAGAACTGAACGATAACTGGCGCTTTAACTTTTGCAGCTGCTTCAAGTACTGCGTTTACTGAATCAGTACCTACACAGTTTACTGCTGGAAGTGCGAAGCTGTTTTCTTTAGCAACTTCAAAAACTTTCTGTACGTCATCACCAGAGATAACACCTGGTTTTACGAAATCGAAGATCTTAGACATGGATGTAATCCTATTTATCTGTCGTTTTAAAAATAAAACTTGTTAAGTTTAAATTCTTGCAAACGTTTGCTCACAACTCGCGCTATTCTAGCAAAAAAAAAGTGTGATGTGCAGCAAACAAGAAAGCGGGTGAATCACTTCGCCCGCTTTTCGTTTAATTACTTAGCACGCTCTTCAAGCATTGCAACTGCTGGTAGTACTTTACCTTCAACGAATTCAAGGAATGCACCGCCGCCAGTAGAGATGTAAGAAACGTCAGCTTTAATACCGAACTTGTCGATAGCCGCTAGCGTGTCACCACCACCTGCTACAGAGAAACCTGCAGACTGAGCGATTGCTTCAGAGATACCTTTAGTACCTGCTTCGAAGTTCTTGAATTCGAATACACCTACAGGACCGTTCCATAGGATAGTTTTCGCGTTACCAATGATTTCAGCTAGTGCCGCTGTTGAATCAGGACCTAGGTCGAAAATCATGTCGTCGTCAGCAACTTCAGAAACGTGCTTGATTTCAGCTTCTGCGTTCTCATCAAATGCTTTCGCACATGCAACATCAGTCGCAACTGGGATAGAACACTCTTTCATTAGCTTCTGAGCAGTTTCAACTAGGTCTGCTTCGTATAGAGACTTACCTACATTGTGGCCTTCAGCTGCAATGAACGTGTTTGCGATACCACCACCAACAACAAGCTGGTCAGCAACTTTAGATAGAGACTCTAGAACAGTTAGTTTAGTAGAAACTTTAGAACCACCAACGATAGCAACTAGTGGACGCTCTGGGTTATCCATTGCTTTACCTAGTGCTTCAAGTTCAGCAGCTAGTAGAGGGCCAGCACATGCTACAGGTGCGTTCATACCAACACCGTGAGTAGACGCTTGTGCACGGTGAGCTGTACCGAATGCATCCATTACGAAGATGTCACACAGTGCAGCGTATTTCTTAGATAGCTCTTCTTCGTTCTTCTTCTCGCCTTTGTTGAAGCGAACGTTTTCAAGAACAACTAGCTCACCAGTGTTTAGCTCTAGGCCATTTAGGTAATCTTTTGCTAGCTTAACTTCGCAATCTAGTGCGTCGTTTAGGTAGTTAACTACAGGTTGTAGAGAGAACTCTTCTGCATATTCACCTTCAGTTGGACGACCTAGGTGAGAAGTAACCATAACTTTAGCGCCTGCTTCTAGACAGTGCTTGATAGTTGGTAGAGATGCTAAGATACGTGCATCAGAAGTCACTTTGCCTTCTTTTACTGGTACGTTTAGGTCAGCACGGATGAATACACGTTTACCTGCTAGATCCAGGTCAGTCATCTTGATTACAGACATGATTTGTCCTCTCAAATATTAAAAAATAAAGTTTTGAACAGCCCGGCAACCCTGCCAAGCCTTTAAATTCATTCAACTGAGTTTAGATATGGGGGAAAGAATATTTATTTCAAGGTTTAAAATAAACATTTTCCAAGTCCCATTTACTCCGCAGCTTGCATGGCCAACGCTGTATCCAGCATTCGATTTGCAAAACCCCATTCGTTATCGCACCAAACTAGCATTTTAACCAGCTGTCCGTTGCTCACTCGGGTTTGTGTTCCATCGACAATCGCACTGTGTGGATCATGATTAAAATCGATAGAAACAAGCGGCGCTTCAGTATAGTCAACAATGCCCTGTAATGTACACTGAGATGCGTTAACAATGGTTTGATTTACGTCATTAACTTTCACATTTGTACTAATTGTGACACTTAAATCCATCGCAGTAACATTTACTGTGGGAACTCTCACCGAAATAGCTTCAAATTTGTTGGAAAATTTCGGGAAAATTCTTTCAATACCCTTATGCAATTTCGTGTCTACGGGAATAATCGACTGACTGGCTGCACGCGTCCGTCTAAGGTCGCTATGATACGCATCGATCACTTGCTGATCATTCATCGAAGAGTGGATTGTGGTGATAGTCCCAGATTCGATACCAAACGCATCATCAAGCGCTTTGATTATCGGGACAATACAGTTGGTGGTGCATGAACCGTTTGACACAACACGGTGTTCACCTTTCAAGGTGTCATGGTTAACACCGTAAATAATGGTGTTATCAAGATCATTCGCACCAGGGTGTGAGAACAGCACTTTCTTTGCACCGGCATCAATGTGTTCTTGCCCATCAGCTTGAGAACCATATACCCCGGTGCAATCAAGTACTAAATCAACATCTAAATCACGCCATGGCAGTAAATTAATTTCGGCTAAGTGCAGAATTCGAATTGAATCAAACTCACCGCTTTCGTGGTGTACGTAGATATGCTCCTGATCATTGGAGATCTTCTTGCCAAATCGTCCATGACTGGTGTCATATTGTAATAAGTGTGCCATTGCATCAGGCTGCGCTAGTTCATTGACTGCAACAACCTTAATTTGCTGATGCTTACCACTTTCGTAAACTGCTCGGAGAACATTGCGACCAATACGTCCAAATCCGTTGATTGCAACTTTTAGCATGATTCCATCGCCTTACATGATTTTCGTGTCACAAATACTACCCGATAGCTGACCAAATCGCATCCAGTTAGTGATCTCTCCCCAATTTATAAATTTATACCATTAATAACTAATGAAAAATCAATGCATAATAACAATGTGGTGAGTGTGTTTCTTGTTGGCTGTTTATCTCATTAGTTTTATCAACCAAAGGAAATGACCATGTCTGGATTCCCAGCGACTCACTTTTGTAAACAATGCAATCAAGAAACGCCTCATAGTGAAGTGCTTGTAAGAAAGACCAGCAGCTACGACACGGATACTTCTCTTTTAGGTAGAATCAAATTAATGGCTCATACCTTTATTAATGGCGGCCACTACTATGACATGGACAGATACGTCACCTGTAAAGTGTGTGGTCACAAAGAGAAAGAAAACTGGGGCAATGAGTTTGAGTAATCACCGGTTACTCTCTGCTTGAAGGCACAAAAAACCGAGCCACTTGGCTCGGTTTTTTCATTTCCTAATCCTCAAAATAATTGGAGTTACAGCTACGCAGTTAACAACGCTGCAGCTTCAAGTATGAAGAGTATTAAGCTAGAAGATCTTTAGCTGTGCTCACGACGTTTTCAGTAGTGAAGCCGAACATCTTGAACAGTTCGCCCGCTGGAGCAGACTCACCGAATGTCGTCATGCCAATGATCTTGCCACCAAAGCCAACGTACTTATACCAGAAGTCAGCAATCCCCGCCTCGATAGCGATACGCGCTGTAACGTCTGATGGCAATACTGCTTCACGATAAGCTGCGTCTTGCTTGTCGAATGCATCTGTTGATGGCATTGAAACAACGCGTACTTGTTTACCTTCAGCGGTTAGCTGAGCGGCTGCTTCTACCGCTAGTTCAACTTCAGAACCTGTTGCGATAAGGATAAGCTCTGGCTTACCTGCACAATCTTTCAAGACGTAAGCACCTTTCGCGATATTCGCTACTTGCTCAGCGTCACGCTCTTGCTGCGCAAGGTTCTGACGAGAGAAAATAAGGGATGTCGGGCCATCTTTACGCTCAATTGCAAGTTTCCAAGCCACTGCTGACTCAACTTGGTCACATGGACGCCATGTGCTCATGTTTGGCGTTAGACGTAATGACGCCATTTGCTCAACAGGCTGGTGAGTTGGGCCATCTTCGCCAAGACCGATAGAGTCGTGCGTGTAAACTTGGATATTCTGAACTTTCATCAGAGCAGCCATACGCATTGCGTTACGAGCGTATTCCATAAACATTAGGAACGTTGCACCGTATGGTACGAAACCACCGTGTAGTGCAATACCGTTCATGATCGCGGTCATACCGAATTCACGTACACCGTAGTGGATGTAGTTACCAGACGCATCTTCAGCAGATACTGACTTAGAGCCAGACCACATGGTTAGGTTAGAAGGTGCTAGGTCAGCAGAGCCACCCATGAATTCTGGCAACATTTGGCCAAACGCTTCTAGTGCGTTTTGAGAGGCTTTACGTGATGCAATGTTTGCTGGATTTGCCTGAAGATCAGCAATGATTTGGTTTGCTTTTTCTTCCCATTCAGCAGGCAGCTCACCGTTTAGACGACGCTTAAGCTCAGCCGCTTCTGTTGGGTAAGCCGCTGCGTACGCTTCGAACTTAGCATTCCAAACCGCTTCTTTTTCAGCGCCCGCTGCTTTTGCATCCCACTCTGCGTATACATCTGCAGGGATTTCAAATGCTGGGTGTTCCCAACCTAAGAACTCACGCGCTGCTGCGATTTCTTCCGCACCTAATGGTGCACCGTGACAGTCGTGTGAACCTGATTTGTTTGGCGAGCCAAAACCGATGATCGTTTTAGTACAGATCAGCGTAGGGCGCGGATCTGCTTTCGCAGCGATAATAGCAGCATTGATCGCTTCAGCATCGTGACCATCTACAGCAGGAATTACATGCCAGCCGTAAGCTTCGAAACGCTTAGGCGTATCGTCAGAGAACCAACCTTCAACATGACCATCGATAGAAATACCATTGTCATCCCAAAATGCGATTAGTTTGCCTAGACCGAGTGTACCTGCTAGAGAACATGCTTCGTGTGAGATACCTTCCATCAGACAGCCATCACCCATAAAGGCGTAGGTGTGATGGTCAATGATGTCGTGACCTTCTTTATTAAACTGTGCCGCTAACGCTTTTTCTGCCAACGCCATACCCACAGCGTTAGTAATACCTTGACCTAGTGGGCCCGTTGTTGTTTCAACACCAGGTGCATAGCCATACTCTGGGTGACCGGGCGTCTTAGAGTGCAGCTGACGGAAGTTTTTCAGGTCGTCGATAGACAACTCATAACCACTTAAGTGAAGTAGAGAGTAAATCAGCATTGAACCATGGCCATTTGATAGAACAAAACGGTCGCGATCCGCCCACTCTGGGTTTGCTGGATTATGGTTTAAATGAGAACGCCAAAGAACTTCAGCGATATCTGCCATGCCCATAGGGGCACCTGGGTGGCCAGAGTTTGCTTGTTGAACACCATCCATGCTTAGAGCACGAATCGCATTAGCGAGCTCTTTATTAGAAAGAACGTTACGAGAAGACATGCCTGCTCCTAAATTGCGAAAGCGAAATTAGTCGGAAATATTGCGCGCGGTATTGTCTCAAAGCAATTCATCCACTGCAAACGATTTACCTGACTCAATACCTTCCATTTCTGCACTTTTACCCACAATTATTGAATTTATTCATAATTTGGCCACCAATAAGCAAACGTTTGGTTATAACCCACAATAAAAAAGAGCTTGTAATTCGAGCATTGAAAACTAGAATAGACGTCTAGATGTAGAAACACCTACAATTTAAATGTCTTTTAAACGATTGAGCCATTCAATCAGTCGTTATAACCAAAACTTAAAGTGGAGCTCTCATGGCTAAGCACCTGTTTACTTCTGAGTCTGTTTCAGAAGGCCATCCAGATAAAATTGCAGACCAAATCTCTGATGCTGTTCTTGATGCCATCTTAGAACAAGATCCAAAAGCACGTGTTGCTTGTGAAACTTACGTAAAAACCGGCATGGTTATGGTCGGTGGTGAGATCACAACTTCAGCTTGGGTTGATATCGAAGAGTTAACTCGTGAAACAGTACGTGAAATCGGCTACGTTCATTCAGATATGGGCTTTGATGCAAACTCGTGCGCTGTACTAAACACCATCGGTAAGCAGTCTCCAGACATCAACCAAGGTGTTGATAAATCTGATCCTAAAGAGCAAGGCGCAGGTGACCAAGGCATCATGTTCGGTTACGCAACTAACGAAACTGAAATCCTAATGCCAGCACCAATTACTTACTCTCACCGTCTTGTTCAAAAGCAAGCAGAAGTACGTAAAAACGGCACACTACCTTGGTTGCGTCCAGACGCTAAATCTCAGGTAACTTTCCAGTACGACCAAGGCAAAATTGTTGGTATCGACGCGGTTGTTCTTTCAACGCAGCACTGTGACTCAATCTCGACGCCTGACCTACGTGAAGCGGTAATGGAAGAGATCATCAAACCAGTACTACCTTCTGAGTGGATCAACACAGACACTAACTTCTTCATCAACCCAACTGGTCGTTTCGTTATCGGTGGTCCAATGGGTGACTGTGGTCTAACTGGTCGTAAGATCATCGTAGATACATACGGCGGTGCTGCGCGTCACGGTGGCGGTGCATTCTCTGGTAAAGATCCATCGAAAGTAGACCGTTCTGCTGCATACGCTGCACGTTACGTAGCGAAGAACATCGTTGCTGCTGGCATGGCTGACCGTTGTGAAATCCAACTGTCTTACGCAATCGGTGTTGCTGATCCAACGTCTATCATGGTTGAAACCTTCGGTACGGAAAAAGTCTCTCACGATATTATCGTTGAAGCGGTTCGTCAGAACTTCGATCTGCGCCCTTACGGACTACAAGAAATGCTGAACCTACTTCAGCCTATCTACAAGAAGACAGCAGCATACGGCCACTTCGGTCGTGAAGAATTCCCTTGGGAAGCAACAGACAAAGCTGAGCTACTACGTGACTTTGCTGGTTTAAAATAATTAAATCAGTTTGTTAGCATTTTAAATAAGCCCTCGTATCTACGAGGGCTTTTTATTAGTAGCACAAAAATCACACAATAAATTTGTATTTTCTTGTCATCGCATCAATAGTTAACAATATATTAACAAGCATATCTCTGTGCTTGTGGGCAGCGAATATTGCCTAACAGTATTGATGCACAGCTTTACTCAGCCAGACAGTTGTAAGCAGAGCATCGAATCCCACATACCCATTGTTATAAGTGGGTATAAAACGAGAATCGATCAAGGAGGATTATATGCCTCGCACGGTAAATCCCTCAGACTTACACAACAAACAAAAAGACGTACCAGACCATGAATATGCAAGGACAGTTCCCTGCAACCAATTAAGTGTTTCTGCACCATTCCATTGGTTAGCTTTAGGGTTGCATGATTTTATTCGCATGCCCTTAATCAGTGCTTTCTATGGCTTGTGCTTTATGGGCGCCGCCATTGGTATTGTATTGCTGGTTCAATGGCAAGGTACTCACCTTGTCGTCATGCCCAGTCTGGTGGTCTATATGCTGATCGGCCCATTTTTGGCACTTGGATTGTATGATGCTAGCTGGGAGCGAGAAAAAGGCCATCACGCCAGTTTACTTCATTCTATGAAAGCGATTGGGCGCAACTCCTCATCACAATGGGCGTTCGCCGTATTGCTTGCCGTGGCCATGATTTTCTGGATGCGCATTGCGGCGCTGTTACATGCTCTCTACCCTTCTGTTCAGGGAGCGCCATTGACGGAATTTCTGCCCTTCCTTGTCATTGGCTCATTGGTTGGTTTTGTTATCGCGTGCGTCATTTTCAGCATCTCCGCTTTTTCAATTCCACTGATGATGGAGCGCAGAGTAGATATGATGACGGCGGTCTTCACCAGCTTTAATGCAGTGAAGTCTAATATCCCAGCAATGATCGTCTGGGCCGCCATCATCTGCGGTGGCATTCTGATCGGTTTCGCAACTTATGGAATTGGTATGCTGTTTACCATGCCAATCCTTGGCTACGGAACTTGGCATGCCTACCACGCGACCATTAAGAAAAAACATCATCCCTAAACCTTGCAAGATGTTATTATTCGCCCCGGAACCTAACTGGGGCGTTTTTTATTTCAAGGTCATAATGTTAGATATAGAGTACACATACGCAGCAAAACGCAAGATCGCACATTGTATCCGCCTAGCCGAACACGCCTTTCAACGCCCATTTTCTATACCAATGTTAAGTTTTAAATTGCGTGGTAAAGCCGCAGGAAAAGCCTATCTGCAATTGAATGAAATACGCCTTAACCCTATTCTTTTTTCTGAAAACAAGCTCGCTTTTCTTGAAGAGGTGATTCCTCACGAAATCGCTCATCTGATCACCTATCAAGTCTACGGCCGAGTCCCTCCACACGGTAAAGAGTGGCGTCATACCATGGAGTCTGTATTTGGCGTAACTGCCAAAACTACCCATAATTTTGAAATCGCCTCCGTTCAGGGCAAAACATTTGAATACCGTTGCCAATGCACGGTGTATCCGCTGTCTATTCGCAGACACAATAAAGTTCAGCGCCAGCAAGCAACCTACCGTTGCCAGCAATGCCAAACATCACTTCTATTTACGGGTAACAGACTCACCTAGTCCTAATATAACCATCTTTATTATTGATTAACGATGGATTTTTTAGCAGTAAAAATGCGTGATAGACTATAAAAAGTCATACTTTTATAAGACTTATTATCATGACATTAAAAACAATCACGATTAGCTTGCTGGCGGTTGTTTCTTCGGTTGCTATCGCAGCACCACCGACGTCCTTCTCCAGCGCAAAAAAAACTGCGGTTAAAATTTATCAAGATCACCCCATCAGTTTTTACTGTGGCTGTGATATCAACTGGCAAGGAAAAAAAGGAACACCAGACCTAGCCTCTTGCGGCTATCAAGTCCGCAAACAACAAAAACGCGCCTCTCGAATTGAATGGGAACATGTTGTACCGGCATGGCAATTTGGCCACCAACGCCAGTGCTGGCAAAGCGGTGGGCGTAAAAACTGCTCACGCAATGATAAAGCCTTCCGACAAATGGAAGCCGACCTGCATAACCTAACCCCTGCGATCGGTGAAGTGAACGGTGATCGTTCAAACTACAACTTCAGCCAATGGAATGGTATCGACGGTGTTAGCTATGGCCGCTGCGAGATGCAAGTTAACTTCAAACAACGTAAAGTGATGCCACCCGATCGTGCAAAAGGATCCATCGCACGCACTTATTTGTACATGAGCAAAGAATACGGCTTCCGCCTTTCAAAACAGCAACGCAACCTCATGACGGCTTGGAACAAAATGTACCCCGTGAATGATTGGGAATGCGAGCGTGATAAGCGTATTGCCAAAATTCAAGGCAACCACAACCCATTTGTGGAAAAAGCCTGCAAAGCGCTCTAAATCGACTCATTCATGAAGCGTTTTCTACATCAATAATGGAAACGCTTCTTTTCCCCTTGTTTTTTCGTCATCTCGCATCCATGTTACTCTCTATATCCACCTCTTATGCAGGAAACTGAACCCCATGCGTATCCCTCGAATTTATCACCCAGAACCGATCCAACAACTGGGTAATCTGGCGCTTAGTGAAGATGCGGCAGGCCATATAGGTCGTGTACTTCGAATGAAAGAAGACCAAGAAGTACTCCTTTTCGATGGTAGCGGTGCGGAGTTTCCGGCGGTGATCAGCTCAGTCAGCAAGAAGAATGTTGAAGTCACCATTTCAGAACGCATTGAACGGAACTCCGAATCTCCGTTGGATCTACACCTTGGACAGGTGATCTCCCGTGGCGACAAAATGGAGTTCACCATTCAAAAATCCGTCGAGCTGGGTGTTAATACCATCACACCTCTAATTTCTGAACGTTGCGGCGTTAAACTCGATCAGAAACGTTTCGAGAAAAAGCTCGCGCAATGGCAGAAAATTGCTATCAGTGCCTGTGAACAATGTGGCCGCAATACGGTGCCTGAAATCAGACCAATTATGTCACTTGAAGAATGGTGCAGTGAACAATATGACGGGCTAAAACTCAATTTGCACCCAAGAGCAACGTATTCAATCAATACGCTACCGACTCCCGTCACAAAAGTGCGCCTACTCATTGGCCCAGAAGGTGGGTTGTCTGCTGAAGAAATCAGCATGACAAGAGAACATCAATTCGAAGAAACATTGCTAGGTCCTCGTGTATTAAGAACAGAGACCGCAGCATTGACCGCAATTACAGCCTTACAAGTTCGCTTTGGCGATCTTGGTTAAACGGAGAAGCTCAATGATCAAACTTGGCATCGTGATGGACCCTATCGCGTCTATCAACATAAAAAAAGACTCCAGCTTTGCCATGATGCTGGAAGCTCAGCGTCGTGGCTACGAAATCCACTACATGGAAATGAATGATCTACACTTAGATCAAGGTGTAGCGATAGCGGACACAAAAGTTGTTGAGCTGAAAGAAGATCCAAACGGATGGTATGAATTCAAATCAGAACAGACCATTCAACTGTCTGAACTGGATGCGGTACTGATGCGTAAAGATCCTCCTTTTGATACTGAGTACATCTACGCAACTTACATTCTTGAACGAGCAGAAGAACAAGGAACACTGATCGTAAACAAACCTCAGAGCCTGCGTGATTGCAATGAGAAACTGTTTACAGCTTGGTTCCCAGAACTAACACCAACCACTATCGTGACGCGTAAAGCAGACAAGATCAAAGCATTCCGTGAACAACATGGCGACGTGATCCTTAAGCCATTAGACGGAATGGGTGGCGCTTCAATTTTCCGAGTGAAGGAAAATGATCCTAACGTCTCTGTGATTATTGAAACGCTGACCAACCACGGCCAAAACTACGCAATGGCACAAACGTTTGTTCCCGATATCAGCAACGGCGACAAGCGCATTTTGGTCGTTGATGGGGAACCTATGCCATACTGCTTGGCACGTATCCCAGCTAAAGGCGAAACTCGTGGTAACTTAGCCGCAGGTGGTACAGGTGAAGCTCGCCCACTGAGTGAAACAGATAAGCAAATCGCAGAAGCGGTTGCTCCTACATTAAAAGAAAAAGGCCTGATCTTTGTTGGCCTAGACGTTATTGGCGATAAACTGACTGAAATTAATGTCACCAGCCCAACCTGTATTCGTGAAATTGAGTCAGCATTTGATATCTCAATTACAGGTAAACTGATGGATGCAATCGAACGTCGCCTGAAGGCTTAAAAGCAGGGCGTAATGCCCTCTTTAATTAAGTTGGAGCTGCTATGAACCTTACTAATCATTTTCTCGTTGCTATGCCGGGGATGAAAGATCCTTATTTTAAACATAGCGTGATTTATGTTTGCGAACATAATAACGAAGGTGCAATGGGGTTAATGATCAATGCCCCGATCGATATTACCATTGGAAAAATGCTTGAGCAGGTTGATGTTGACCCCGTTCACCCACAGCTAAATACTCATAGCCTTGAAAAACCGGTTCTCAATGGCGGGCCAGTTTCAGAAGATCGCGGCTTCATTCTCCACCAGCCAAAAGATCGCTATGAATCAAGCATTCAGATGACTGAACAAATTTCCGTGACTACATCGAAAGATATTTTAACGGTCCTCGGTACTGAAGCAGAGCCCAACCATTACTTGGTGGCGCTTGGCTATTCAGGCTGGGAAGCGGGTCAACTGGAATCTGAATTGGCAGAAAACTCATGGCTGACGATTGAAGCTGACCCCGATGTGATCTTCAATACACCAATCGCTCAGCGCTGGCAAAAAGCCGTACAAATGCTCGGTATAGATGTTGCTCAGCTATCCAGCGACATTGGCCACGCATAACAGACAAATTAGACACATGACATCTAGAACTATTATGGCGTTCGATTTTGGTACCAAGAGTATTGGCAGTGCCATCGGACAAGAAATCACCGGAACCGCTTCTCCGCTGAAAGCGTTCAAAGCGAATGATGGCATTCCAAATTGGGATGATATCGAAAAGCAGATAAAAGAGTGGCAACCACAACTGTTAGTCGTGGGGTTACCAACTGATCTGTATGGACAAGCTCTTGAAACCATTACCCCAAGAGCGAAAAAATTTGCCAATCGCCTGCATGGGCGCTTCGGCTTACCCGTTGAGCTGCACGATGAACGGCTTTCGACCACCGAAGCGCGTGCCGAGCTATTTGAAATGGGTGGCTATAAAGCATTGAGTAAAGGTAATGTCGACTGCCAATCAGCCGTTGTTATTTTAGAAAGCTGGTTTGAAGCTCAGTGGAGCTAACCTAGCGAAAGAGCTAAAAAGGTTGCGATATCGCAACCTTTTTTATGTTTTTCATCCTGACTAATCCATGTCGATCTTCACATTTGCTAATTTCCCTGACGAATAGCTATCACCACGTTTAGTCTTGAGCATCAAACGAAGATCGTTTGCAGAGTCGGCACTGTGCAATGCATCTTCTTCATTGATCTTCCCATCAACCACCAACTGATAAAGCGCTTGATCAAACGTCTGCATACCAATTTCATTGGACTTCGACATCGTCGACTTCAACTCGTGCAAATCGCCTTTACGGATCAAATCAGAAACACGCGGACTATTGAGCAAAATCTCAAACACCCCATGTCGACCTTTACCATGTTTATCGCGGATCAACTGCTGACCAACCACCCCTTTCAGGTTCATCGATAAATCAAATAAGAACTGCTCTTTTTGCTCCTTAGGTACCAGATGCAAAATACGCTCTAACGCCTGGTTCGCATTATTTGCGTGCAACGTAGCCATACACAAATGCCCTGTTTCAGCAAAGTTCATGGCATATTCCATCGTTTCTCGACTACGGATCTCACCAATTAAGATCATATCTGGAGCTTGGCGTAATGAGTTTTTCAGCGCAACTTCGTAGCTTTCGGTATCTAAACCGACTTCACGCTGAGTCACGATGCAGCGCTTATGCTCGTGTACAAATTCAATCGGATCTTCCACCGTAAGAATATGGCCGGTTCGGTGCGTATTGCGATAACCCGTCATCGCTGCCATTGTGGTCGACTTACCTGACCCCGTGGCACCAACCACCAGCACTAAACCACGCTTGGCAATCGCTAAATTCTGCAGCACATCAGGCAGTCTCAGTTGTTCAAAGGTCGGGATATTAGACTCAATACGACGAATCACCGCGCCCGGCAGCTCACGCTGATAGAACGCACTCACACGAAAACGGCCAATGTCTCTAACGATGGCGAAGTTCGCTTCTCGCGTCTGATGAAACTCTTTACTGCGTTCATCATCCATCATTGAGTTCAGCAAAATCGCCACATCAGATTCAGATAATTTCTCCCCATGAGCTTTTAGCTCACCATCGACCCTAAACAGTACTGGAGCACCAACTGTAATATAAAGATCCGACGCTTTCTGGCTGATCATTCCTTGTAAAAAAACATTTATGTCCATCAGTGGCGATCCCTAAAATAGGCCAGAGTCAGTTTCAATTTTTTTCGATATCTCTTCCGGATCCACCGTGCCTTGTGCCAGTAGTTGCTTGGCATTTTGCTCCATGGTCTGCATGCCATGTGCGGCACCCGTTTGAATAATGGAATACATCTGAGCCACTTTATCTTCACGAATCAAGTTTCGAATAGCAGGAGTCGCCATCATGATCTCATGACACGCTACTCGCCCTCCGCCTAAGCGTTTTAATAATTTCTGAGCAATAACTGCACGCAATGACTCTGACAACATTGAACGTACCATGTCTTTATCACTGCCAGGGAACACATCGATAATACGGTCAATGGTTTTCGCTGCCGAGCTGGTGTGCAAGGTGCCAAAAACTAAGTGGCCTGTTTCTGCTGCCGTTAACGCCAAGCTGATGGTTTCTTGGTCGCGCAGCTCACCGACTAAAATCACGTCTGGATCTTCACGCAACGCGCTACGCAGTGCATTTTTAAAGCTGTAAGTATCTCGATGCACTTCCCTTTGGTTAATCAAGCATTTGTTATTGGTATGCACAAATTCAATCGGGTCTTCGATGGTCAGAATGTGCTTGTTGTGATTACGGTTAATGTAATCCACCATGGCGGCAAGCGTGGTCGATTTACCAGAGCCAGTCGGTCCGGTGACCAACACCAACCCTTTTTCCATATTGGCAATCTTTTCAAATACAGGCGGGGTTTCAAGCTGTTCTAGCGTGGGAATATCGGTTGGAATGGTACGAAACACCGCAGCACAACCACGTGATTGGTTGAACGCATTGACACGAAAACGGCCAACATTGGGTAACTCAAACGAAAAATCGACTTCCAGTTTCTCTTCAAATTCACTACGCTGAGCGTCATTCATGATCTCAAAAACCAATTTATGTACATCAGCATGGCTAAAAGCGGGCACACCAAGCTTTCTTACTTCACCATCTATACGTACCATTGGAGATACGCCAGCAGAAAGGTGTAGATCTGAAGCTTTATGCTTTACACTAAAATCCAGTAATTCCGCGATATCCATTTAAAATCCTTAAGTAAAGTTCGCTATGAGTAGTATTCAACAAAACATTGAACATATCACCTCACAGATAGAAAGCGCACAACAAAAGTGTGGACGCGCTCGAGGCTCTGTGCAACTTTTGGCGGTCAGCAAAACAAAGCCTGCCACTGCCATTCTAGAAGCAGCACAAGCTGGTCAAGTCGCTTTTGGTGAGAATTACGTGCAAGAAGGCGCTGATAAGGTAGCTTTTTTCCAAGAAAATCACCCGGAACTCACGCTTGAATGGCACTTTATTGGCCCAATTCAATCCAATAAATCTCGCCACGTTGCGGAAAACTTTGCCTGGGTCCATACAGTGGATCGCGCTAAGATCGCCCAGCGGCTAAACGATCAAAGACCGGATGGCATGCCACCCATTCAGGTGTTAATCCAAGTAAATACGAGTGCTGAAGACTCTAAATCTGGCATCAGCGAAAGTGAAATCTTTGCATTAGCAGAGTTGATTTCTTCACTGCCAAACCTCACTTTAAGAGGATTGATGTCAATTCCGGCCAATGTCACTGATTACTCATCACAACTGGCCGCTTTCAAGCAACTGGCGGCAGTAAAACAAGCGCTTGTTGAACGCTTCCCTGAGCTCACGTTGGATACGCTATCCATGGGAATGAGTGGTGATATGGAAGCCGCCATTGAAGCAGGAAGCACAATGGTACGCATCGGTACTGCAATATTTGGTGCACGAGACTACAGCAGTAAAAAATAATTAGATTGAGGAAGTTAACACCATGGAACACAAGAAAATCACATTTATCGGCGCTGGCAATATGGCGCGCTCTATCATTGCAGGATTAACCAGTAGTGGCTATCCAGCAAAATTGATTACTGCGACCGACCCAAATCAAGAGCAACGTGATTTTCTTGCCAAGCAGTATGGTATTTGTACCGATGCCGATAACCAAGCAGCAGCAAAAGAAGCGGATGTTATTGTGTTAGCAGTAAAGCCTCAATTAATGGAAGTCGTTGCGTCAGGCATGCAAGACATCGACTATACCAATAAGTTAGTGATTTCTATCGCGGCAGGTATTAATGCAACACGTCTTAATGATATGTTTGCCAGCCAGCTCAATATTGTCCGAGTCATGCCAAACACGCCGGCACTCGTTAGCAAAGGCATGAGCGGCCTGTTTGCACCAGAGCACGTTAGCGACAGTGATAAATCGTTTGCCGCTGACCTGATGATGGCAGTAGGTAAAGTCTGCTGGGTTGAACAAGAGTCTGGGATCAACAACGTGATTGCCGCAGCCGGGAGTGCGCCTGCTTACTTCTTCCTATTTATGGAAGCCATGCAAGCAGAAGCCATTGCACAGGGATTTGACCAAGCGACCGCGCGTCTGCTTGTGGAGCAATCCGCACTCGGTGCTGCCGAAATGGTGGTAGCCAACCAAGACACCGAATTATCAACGCTGCGCGAACAAGTGACATCAAAAGGTGGCACGACAGCAGAAGCACTACGCACTTTTAATGAACATCAGCTGACAGAGATTGTCTCTAAAGCAATGCAAGCCGCCGTTGCGCGTGCTGAAGAAATGGAAAAACAGTTTTAACTAAAGCATGGCACTGTGCCATCTGTTACCGATAAGGGTTATTTATGAACTCAATGAGCTTTCTCATTTCCACCCTATTTGATCTCTACATTATGGTGGTGATCTTGCGCATTTGGCTCCAAGCAGCCCGCGCCGATTTCTACAATCCATTCTCCCAATTTATCGTCAAAGCGACCCAACCTGTCATTGGCCCACTACGCCGAGTGATCCCATCAATAGGTAGTCTTGATCTTTCAACCGTACTCTTTGCCTACGTGCTGTGTGTACTCAAATTTGTAGCCCTACTTTTGATTGCATCAGGTGGCTCAATGTCATTCAGCGTTGAATTCTTATTCTGGGGCTTCTTATCGTTGATCAAAGCGGCTGGCGGCTTGCTATTCTGGGTTCTGCTTATTCGTGCGATCCTAAGCTGGGTTAGCCAAGGCCGTAGCCCAATTGAGTATGTATTCCACCAACTAACAGAACCGATGTTGGCACCAATTCGACGCGTTATCCCAGCAATGGGTGGCTTTGATTTAAGCGTATTAGTGCTATTTATTGCGCTTCAGTTTGCCAACTTCTTGATGGGTGATGTTATTGGCCCTATCTGGTATCAGCTATAATGTCATTGGCCGCTTGGAAGGATGGCGAGGACATTGTGCTTAAGCTCTATATCCAGCCGAAAGCAAGCCGCGATAAAATCGTAGGCTTGCACGGTGAAGAGCTAAAAATTGCTATCACAGCACCACCCGTCGATGGTAAAGCAAATGGCCATTTGACGAAGTATCTCGCCAAGCAGTTCAAAGTAGCAAAAGGATTGGTCGACATTGAAAAAGGAGAGTTGGGGCGTCATAAGCAAGTCCGAATTCACTCTCCGGGACAAATTCCCACAGAAATTGAAGCCATCTTATGATGGCTTTTTGTTTATCGGTGTAATTAAACTGGGATGTATATTATGAGTAAATGGATCGCATGGGCACTTGTTTGCCTATTTGCCCTACCCACTTGGGCAGGACAATACAAAACGTTGAAAGATGTTGAAGTACACTATTCCGCATTCAACTCCACTTTCTTAACCCCACAAGTAGCACGTAGCTACAAGCTAAAGCGCAGTGGTTATTCTGCCATTCTCAACATTAGCGTGCTTGATAACAGCCAAGTGGGTAAACCAGCAATTGATGCACAAATTTCTGGAACGGCGAAAAACTTAATTGGTACACTTCGCGAACTCTCTTTCAGAAAAGTGGAAGAAGGCGAAGCGATTTATTACCTTGCCGAATTCCCTATTACCAACGAAGAAAACCTGACTTTTGACCTCGATATTGACGCAGGACTCAAAGGAGCAGGCAAAATGAAATTCAGTCAAAAATTCTATGTGGAAGAATGATCTTCCCACCCACCATTTGAGATTTAATCATGAGCAAAATTGTATTAGCGACCGGAAACCAAGGTAAAGTCCGTGAAATGGCTGACCTATTATCCGACTTTGGTTTTGATGTATTGGCGCAAAGTGAGTTCAACGTCTCCGAAGTTGCTGAAACCGGAACGACCTTTATTGAAAATGCCATCATTAAAGCCCGTCATGCTGCCAAAGAAACCGGACTGCCAGCAATCGCTGACGACTCAGGTTTGGAAGTCGATTATCTCAAAGGCGCACCTGGTATTTACTCAGCACGCTACGCAGGTGAAGATGCAACTGACCAACAGAACCTAGAAAAACTGCTCGACGCGATGAAAGACGTTCCCGAAGAAAAACGTAGCGCACGCTTTCACTGTGTCCTTGTGCTGATGCGCCATGAAAACGACCCAACACCGCTGGTATGCCACGGCCAATGGGAAGGTCGCATCCTCACAGAAGCACACGGTGAAAATGGCTTTGGTTACGATCCTGTCTTTTTTGTGCCTGAAGATAATTGTGCTTCAGCGGAATTAGAACCGACACGCAAGAAGCAGCTTTCTCATCGTGGTAAGGCACTGAAAAAACTGTTTGCTGCGTTATCAGAACAGCAGTAATGGCCAGCTTAATTCCCCCGGCACTGAGTCTTTATGTACACATCCCATGGTGTGTACAAAAATGTCCATATTGCGACTTTAACTCTCACGCACTTAAAGCCGACATTCCTGAAGATGAGTATATAAATGCTCTCTTGGAAGATCTTGATTGGGACATCGAGAAATACCATCTGAATGATGCACCACGGCCACTGCATTCCATTTTTATTGGAGGCGGGACGCCAAGCTTAATTTCAGCGCAAGGCATCGCACGCCTTCTCTCTGGTATTGAAGCACGAATTCCGTTTAAACAGGGCATCGAGATCACAATGGAGGCCAACCCAGGAACCGTCGAAGCAGAACGCTTCAAAGGCTACCAACAAGCGGGCGTGACTCGAATTTCCATTGGAGTGCAGAGTTTTGAGCAACAGAAGCTCGAACGACTTGGACGGATTCACGGGCAAGATGAAGCCATTAACGCAGCGCAATTAGCCCATCAAATCGGCCTCACCAGCTTCAATTTAGACTTGATGCATGGCTTACCCGATCAAAGTATTAAGCAAGCATTGGTTGACTTAGACAAGGCGATAGAGCTCGCACCTCCGCATTTGTCGTGGTATCAATTGACGATCGAGCCGAATACCATGTTCTACTATAAAACGCCGACACTGCCAGATGACGACGATTTATGGGACATTTTCGAACTGGGACATCAAAAGCTCAGTGAGGCGGGTTATGTGCAGTATGAGATTTCAGGCTACAGCAAGCCGGGATATCAATGCCAACACAACTTAAATTACTGGCGCTTTGGCGATTATTTAGGAATTGGCTGCGGCTCACATGGCAAACTCAGCTTTCATGACGGTCGGATTATCCGAACCACTAAAGTAAAGCATCCAAGAGGTTATTTGGCTGCATACCAAAACATGGTGAAACCATACCTTCACACTGAAACGCAAGTGGCAGCAGAAGATCGCCCGTTTGAGTTCTTTATGAATCGCTTTCGTTTGATGGAAGCCTGTCCAAAGCAAGACTTTATCGACACTACTGGCCTTGGTTTTGAAGCAATACAAGACACCATCGACTGGGCTGTCGATATGGGTTATCTCGACGACGGTGATAACCACTGGCAAATTACTGAAAAAGGTAAACTATTCCTAAATGACTTGTTAGAAGCCTTTATGGCTGATGAGTAATCAAGCGTGTCTCTCCGAGTAGAGAGACACTTTGTCTTTAAAAAATCGAACGTCCTATTCGCTCAGAGAGCAGCTCCAGTGCTTTAGTTCCGGCCAAAGAGTTGCCTGATTGATCCAGCTCGGGCGACCAAACCGCAATCGTCATCTCTCCCGGCACAATGGCAATGATGCCACCACCTACACCGGATTTACCCGGCATACCAACACGATAGGCAAATTCACCTGCACCATCATACAAACCACATGTCGCTAACAGCGCATTTAGCTGCTTAGTCTGCATGGGTGTGATGACAGGTTTTCCTGTGTGAACCGACGTGCCCTTATTTGCTAAGTAACTAAATGTTTTAGCCAAGTCGATACAATTCATTTTTAACGCACAGGCATGAAAATAATTGTTGAGCACAGGGATCACATCATTTTCAAAGTTACCAAATGAGCGCATCAAATAAGCAATCGCGGCATTACGATCACTGTGCATCATTTCAGAAGCAGCGACCACTTTGTCATAGCAGATGTGGGTATCACCTGATAACTGGCGCACAAACTCCAATAAGCGCTGACGCGGTGCAGAAAGACGGCTATTGAGCAAATCGGCCACAACAATCGCACCTGCATTGATAAACGGGTTACGCGGGATCCCCTGCTCCATTTCCAGCTGGATTAGCGAGTTAAATGCCTGACCTGAAGGCTCTTTCCCCACCCGTTTCCAGATCTCTTCTGGCTTATATAGACACATTGCCAGAGTTAGGCTCAGAGCCTTAGAGATCGATTGAATCGAAAAGGTTTCCTCAGCATCTCCCGCTGTGATCACTTCACCTTCATTGGTAAATACCGCAATACCTAATTTGTTAGCAGGAACGCGAGCAAGGGCTGGAATGTAGTCTGCAACTTTACCTTGCCCAATATAGGGGCGGACCTCGTGCAGGATCTCAGCTAAAATTTGTGGTGTAGGTTTCATTTATCACCTATTTAATCAAAGGCTTATTATTTTTCTTGTAGGGTCAAAAAAGCCAACATCATCAATGTTGGCTTTTTTGTATCTTGTCGCTAAGTTGCGCTGTTTAGCGATATCGCACTATTTTACGCGCTTAAACTTAATATCCCAAACACCGTGACCTAAACGGTGGCCACGCGCTTCAAATTTTGTCAAAGGACGCTCTTCTGGGCGAGGAATGAAATCCCCTTCTGTGGCGATATTTTCATAACCAGGCGCTTGATTCATTATTTCAATCATGTGCTCTGCGTAGTTTTCCCAGTCAGTCGCCATATGGAAGATACCTTCACCAACGGTCAGCTTTTGGCGCACCATCTCAGCAAACTCTAACTGAACGATACGGCGCTTATGGTGACGCTTCTTATGCCAAGGGTCAGGGAAGAACAGTTGCAGTGTTGCAAGGCTGCTATCTGGGATCATATTAGCAAACACTTCAACCGCATCGTGACACATAACACGTAGGTTAGTAATGCCTGCATCACGAGCATCAGATAGACATGCGCCAACACCCGGGCTATGAACTTCGATACCAATAAAGTTTTTCTCAGGTGCGTTCTTTGCCATTTCAACCAAAGATGCGCCCATACCAAAACCAATTTCTAGAACCACTGGGTTATCGTTACCAAACACTTCTTTCCAATCAAGTAACTTCTCTTGGTAATCAATTCCCATTGTTGGCCAGCAATCTTTCATTGCAGCTTCCTGACCTTTGGTCAAACGGCCTTCACGACGTACAAAACTACGTACTTTGCGGATCAGTTTGCCGTCTTCGTTGTATTCATTCGTGGTCACTTCACTCATTGATTTTGCCTGTCTAAAAATTGCTCTTGTCACAAAGGGATTGTGATTATCCAAAGAATTGCCACTGGTGCAAGTTTTTTAACGGAAATCGACCAGAATATACCCTTACTCTTTATCGGTTGTACTTTATACACTTTCTGTGGTGCAATTTTACCTCACAAATAATAGAACATAGAGCAAGTCGTGACTCCTTTTGCCTCCGCTATTTTGCAATGGTATGACGCCTACGGGCGAAAAGATCTGCCATGGCAACAAAACAAAACTGCTTACAGTGTTTGGCTGTCTGAAATCATGCTGCAACAAACGCAAGTTGCTACCGTGATTCCATACTATCAACGCTTTTTACAGCGCTTTCCAACTGTGATTGATCTCGCGAATGCCGATCAAGATGAAGTGCTACACCTATGGACCGGTCTCGGTTACTACGCCCGTGCGCGAAATCTTCACAAAGCAGCGCAAATGGTTGCGACTCAATATCAAGGTGAATTCCCGTTAGATATTGAACAGATGAACGCGCTACCTGGTATTGGACGCTCTACCGCAGCAGCAGTGCTCTCTTCCGTACACAAACAGCCACATGCGATATTAGATGGCAATGTCAAACGCACGCTTTCTCGTGCGTTTGCTGTCACAGGCTGGCCTGGGCAAAAGAAAGTCGAAAACCAGTTATGGCAACTTGCAGAAACCCACACGCCAGAAACCGATGTTGATAAATACAATCAGGCGATGATGGATATGGGCGCAATGGTTTGTACTCGAAGCAAACCAAAATGCACCTTGTGTCCTGTTGAGTCATTTTGTGAAGCTCAGAAACAAGGGAACCCACTGGATTACCCTGGGAAAAAGCCGAAAAAAGACAAACCCATCAAACAAACTCGCTTTGTGATGCTTCATCAAAACAATGAAGTCTGGTTAGAACAGCGGCCACAAACCGGGATTTGGGGGGGATTATTTTGCTTCCCACAAACTGAGCATGCTGATATCGAGAATGATATAGAACATCTGTTAGAACAACGAGGTATCCGTGCTGACGCAATTAACAAACAACAGACGCTGATTACTTTCCGCCATACTTTCAGCCATTATCATCTCGATATCACACCAATTCTGGTTGATCTGTCAAAGCAACCTGACGTGATAATGGAAGGAAGCAAAGGTCTTTGGTATAACTTATCGCAACCGGAAGAGATAGGTTTAGCTGCACCAGTAAAACAATTACTGGAAAGCTTACCTTTCGAACTTCACAGCTAATGATTTCAAGGAGTCACTATGAGCCGCACTGTATTTTGTGCTCGACTACAAAAAGACGCTGAAGGATTGGACTTTCAGCTATACCCAGGAGAATTGGGCAAACGTATCTTTGACAATATTTCTAAAGAAGCGTGGACGCAGTGGCAACACAAACAAACCATGCTGATCAACGAGAAGAAACTCAACATGATGGATCCTGAGCATCGTAAGCTTCTTGAAACAGAAATGGTGAACTTCTTATTTGAAGGGAAAGAGGTTCATATCGAAGGCTATACACCGCCAAGTGAGTAACCACTTTCACAATGACAAATGACATCACAGCCTTGCTTTGATGTCATTTTTTATCCCAAGTTATACGTTTATTCAGAGTCCAATAACAAGATGAAAAAGCTGGCTTATTTCTTTGCAGCCCTCATATTAACGGGTTGTAGCCGTGAATTTATTGAAGGCATGTATGACATCAATTACGAGCCAACCAACCGCTTTGCTAAAAATCTCGCTGAATTACCAGGGCAATTTGAAAAAGACACCGCGGCACTGGATGCTTTGATCAGTAGTTTTTCTGGCAACATTGAAAAACGTTGGGGTAGAAAAGAAATTAAAGTTGCCGGTAAAAGCAACTACGTAAAATACATCGACAATTATCTTAGCCGCTCAGAAGTCAATTTCTCTGCCGGTACCATCACGATTGAAACCGTTTCACCAACGGATCCTAAAGCTCACTTGAAAAAAGCGATAGTCACCACCCTTCTCACGCCAGATGATCCTGCAAATGTTGACCTGTTTTCTTCAAAAAGCATCAAACTTGAAGGCCGTCCGTTTTTGTATCAACAAGTCGTCGACCACGAAAACAAAGCCATTCAATGGTCTTGGCGAGCCAATCGCTTTGCTGACTACCTTATTGCTCACCAGCTCAAAGTAAAAAACGTTGATTTCAAGAAAGCGTACTATGTTGAAATTCCAATGGTGGAAGATCAAATCCAGATCCGAAGCTACCAATATGCTGATATAGTTCAGCGGGCATCACGTAAGTATGGAATTCCTGAAGATCTGATCTACGCCATCATCAAAACCGAAAGTAGCTTTAACCCTTATGCGGTAAGTTGGGCCAATGCATACGGCTTAATGCAAGTGGTTCCTAAAACAGCGGGAAGAGACGTATTTAAACTGGTGAAAAAGCGCTCCGGTCAGCCATCACCTGAATACTTGTTTAACCCAGAAAACAATATTGATACTGGCACAGCTTATTTCTATATTCTGAAAAACCGTTATTTGAAAGAGGTACGCCACCCTACATCTCTCGAGTACAGCATGATATCTGCCTATAACGGCGGTACCGGCGGCGTACTGAACACCTTTAACCGTGGTGATAGAAAACGGGCAATGCGCGATCTCAACTCATTACAGCCGAATCAAGTTTATTGGGCACTAACCAAGAAGCACCCAAATGCTGAAGCGCGTCGTTATCTGGAAAAAGTTACAAAATTCAAAAAGGATTTTAACTCTGGTAAAACCTAACCGACAAAAATGCCTAAATTATCGGCACTCAACCACTTTTTTGAATTTTTTTCTAAAAACAAGTTGACGCCGAGAGCGAAAATCCGTTTAATAGCGCTCCGTTGCCCGGATAGCTCAGTCGGTAGAGCAGAGGATTGAAAATCCTCGTGTCGGTGGTTCGATTCCGCCTCCGGGCACCACAATTTATTAATTGTTGGTGCTTAGCACGAACAATGTAAAAGAATAAAGTGTGCCGACTTAGCTCAGTAGGTAGAGCAACTGACTTGTAATCAGTAGGTCACCAGTTCGATTCCGGTAGTCGGCACCATTCTTTTGCCTCGATAGCTCAGTTGGTAGAGCAGAGGATTGAAAATCCTCGTGTCGGTGGTTCGATTCCGCCTCGAGGCACCATTATTTGGTGCTTATCTCGATGAGATGACACAAATAATTCCCCCTTAGTTCAGTTGGTAGAACGGCGGACTGTTAATCCGTATGTCGCAGGTTCGAGTCCCGCAGGGGGAGCCACTTTAGAGAAAACCTCATCATTTGATGAGGTTTTTTCGTATCTACAGCCTTCTAAAAAATCCAAACTTATCGCTCTCGTTCAAAAGCTCATTTTTCGTTTAAGCTGAAGTCCTTTCTCTAAATACATACCTCAAACCCAGTTAGAAGTCTGTGCCACCAGCTTGTATATTTTGATGGCTTTCTTCTTAAATTACTTCAGTAACCATCCCTTTTGCTAATTTTTTCGAACCAAAAATTTAATCTCAGTCATAGTTTGAAAGTTTGTTTGTATTCTCTCCTTTAGCTATTAATTAACATGCCGATATAGCTATTTAGAGTAGCAGTACCGTAACTCCGGTCACCAAGCTGCCTGAGCCAGAGAGGACTATATGAAATTAAAAACACAAGCATATTTGCTGTCAGCCATTATCTTGGTTGCGCTATTAGCGTTGACAGCAACGGGGCTATGGACACTGCGTGTTGCTAGTAACTTAGACAACAAAGCACGCGTAACGGAACTATTTCGCAGTGCCTACAGCATACTTACGGAGGTCGAAAAGATGTCCGTCGAAGGCATATTAGGTGAAGAGGAAGCAAAGGAACTCGCCACTCGCCTATTACGCAACAATATTTACAAAGACAACGAATATGTTTATGTCGCAGATGATCAAATGACGTTTGTCGCAACGCCGTTAGATCCTCAGCTACATGGTACCAGTTTCCATGATTTCAAAGATGGTGACGGCAACAGTGTTGGCCAGCTAATTCTAGATGTGCTGGGCAACAAAACCAGCCAGATGGTTGAATACACGTGGACACAAAAGCAAGCTGATGGCTCAATTGAAGAAAAACTATCTATTGCAGAAAAAACACCTCACTGGGGTTGGGTCGTTGGTACGGGCATCGGCTTTAATGAAGTGAACGCACGTTTTTGGTCTACTGCACAATGGCAGTTGATCTTATGTCTTGTCATTGCAGGTAGTATTTTGGGCGTACTGATCATTTCCATTCGCAAAATGTTGGCACTGCTCGGTGGTGAACCCGTAGAAGTACGCAATGCTGTTCAAGCAGTTGCGAAAGGCCAAATCCAAGCCTCATTCCAAGAGCAAGCTCCTGCTGGCAGTATCTATGAAGCAGTACAGAACATGAGTAAATCGCTAGCGCAGCTTGTGACAAACTTAGATAGTTCGATGCACGCACTGCGTGATGAGCTTTCTCATGTTGAACAACGTGCCGGTAGCATTGCTAACCTAACAGATTCACAGCAGCAATCGACTGAGATGATTGCAACTGCAATGACGGAGATGGCCTCTTCAGCCAATAACGTTGCAGAATCTGCACGTGATACCGCAAGCAATACCGATGAAGCCGACAAACAGAGTCAGCATACCCAACATTTGATCCACAACACGGTAGAGAATATTCAAGGCTTGGCGCTTCAGCTTAATACCGCTAGCCAAGCGGTCTCTGATCTTGATAGCGATGTAAACAACATCGTAAAAGTTCTAGATGTGATTGGTGATATCGCAGAGCAAACTAACCTACTCGCCCTCAACGCAGCGATTGAAGCAGCACGAGCAGGTGAACAAGGCCGTGGTTTTGCAGTGGTAGCAGATGAAGTTCGTAATCTTGCTGGACGCACGCAAGACAGCACTAAAGAGATCCAACAGATGATCAATAATCTGCAAGAAGGATCTCGCAATGCGATTCAAACCATGGAAATTTGTGCCGAAACCAGCCAAAGCACCGTAACTGAATCTCAAAGTGCTTCAGAAGCACTACAGCAGATAGTGGTTGCCTTAGAATCAATCAGCCAAATGAGCCACCAAATTGCTACGGCAGCGGCCGAGCAAACTCAAGTGAGTGATGATATTTCCCAACGTATTAACACGATCGAAGAGAGTGGTAATCAGTTAAGTGCAGTCGTTACCGAGAGTCACAACAGTACACAAACACTGACAGGCTTAGCGAATGAACTAGAAAACTGGGTCAGCAAGTTTACTGTTAAACAATAAATGTTCCTCAAACGAAGAAAAGCACGCATCTTTGCGTGCTTTTTTATTCACTGAGGCTATTTTTTTCTACTACAGCCCCTTAAGTTATCCTGCTAGCTTGCGCACTTCCTCTCCTAAATGGGCAAAAACAGCCCATTAAGTATAGAAAAGCAACAAACGATATTTTTTTTGCAATTTAATGTTGACCTCAAACGCGAAAAGCCGTTTAATACGTCTCGTTGCCCGGATAGCTCAGTCGGTAGAGCAGAGGATTGAAAATCCTCGTGTCGGTGGTTCGATTCCGCCTCCGGGCACCACAATTTATTAATTGTTGGTGCTTAGCACGAACAATGTAAAAGAATAAAGTGTGCCGACTTAGCTCAGTAGGTAGAGCAACTGACTTGTAATCAGTAGGTCACCAGTTCGATTCCGGTAGTCGGCACC
>NZ_JBNJOI010000017.1:0-76805 GCF_050113675.1 Vibrio sp. TRT 21S02 | reverse complement strand
TGTTTTACCGTGGTCAACGTGGCCGATAGTACCAACGTTAACGTGCGGTTTAGTACGTTCAAATTTTTCTTTAGACATGAGTTGTCCCTCTAGGTACGGATTTAGGTGGCTTTGATGACCACGCAACCAAAAATATTGGTAATAAAGTATATATCAAAAGGAAAACTTTGCTTTTAGAGCTGGTGCTGATAGGCAGACTCGAACTGCCGACCTCATCCTTACCAAGGATGCGCTCTACCACCTGAGCTATATCAGCACTCAAATAGAGTGGAGCGGGCAGCGGGAATCGAACCCGCATCATCAGCTTGGAAGGCTGAGGTAATAGCCATTATACGATGCCCGCAACACGTAACTCTGAGAGCTATTTCCTTAGGAATATGGTGGAGGGGGACGGATTCGAACCATCGAAGGCAGTGCCGGCAGATTTACAGTCTGCTCCCTTTGGCCACTCGGGAACCCCTCCAAATTTTCAAAACATTCTCACTACTAAGGAGAGAATGGTGCCGACTACCGGAATCGAACTGGTGACCTACTGATTACAAGTCAGTTGCTCTACCTACTGAGCTAAGTCGGCATAAGTGGTGCGCATTCTATTGAATGATTTTCTTGCTTGCAATAGCTAAATTAAAAAAAAATGCCTTTTTAATGACTTTTTGTTTATTTGATGATTTTTCGTGCAAAATTACGCATTCTCACTCATTGTACGACCTGAGATATTTGCAATATTCGTCTCTTGATGTATGTTCCCTGCTCTAAATTTATAACCGTCAGGTATTCCGCATGACTTCATACCTTTCTTTTGATCGTCAACAATGGGCTGAATTACGAAATTCAGTACCTATGACTTTATCTGTTGATGATTTAAAGGAGTTACAAGGGGTCAATGAAAATCTGACGATTGAGGAAGCAGTAGAGATTTATCTGCCACTTGCTCGCCTATTAAACCTCTATATCGCTGCACGACAAAATCGCAATTCGGTATTGCAGCAGTTTCTCGGAAGCGAAGAGGCCGCTCCCCCATTCATCATAGGGATAGCTGGCAGTGTTGCTGTCGGAAAAAGTACCACGGCTCGTTTATTAAAGGCGTTATTGTCTCGTTGGAATAATCACCCTAAAGTAGACTTAGTCACAACAGACGGTTTTCTTTATCCTAAAAGCGTGTTGGATGAACGCGATATCATGCAACGTAAGGGATTTCCGGAATCCTATGATATTCGCCGTTTGGTGCAGTTTGTGTCTGACGTAAAAGCAGGTAAGCCCAATCTTTCGGTCCCAGTTTACTCACACATAACTTACGATATTACCAATCAAGAGAAGATCATCGACCGCCCTGACGTGCTGATCATCGAAGGATTAAACGTATTGCAAACAGGCATGGACTACCCCCATGATCCTCACCGAGTTTTTGTCTCCGACTTTTTAGATTTTTCACTGTATGTGGATGCAGAAAGTGAAACCATAGAACAGTGGTATATTGACCGTTTCCTCAACTTTCGTCTTGGTGCTTTTACCAAGCCCGGCTCTTACTTTAGTCACTATACTAAGCTCACTGAGCAACAAGCTATTGAGAAAGCCCGAAGTATATGGCGCTCTATTAACGGAGTGAACCTGCACCAAAACATATTGCCTACCCGTGGTCGAGCACAGTTAATCTTAAAGAAATCCGCAGATCATACCGTTCAACAAATCCTATTACGCAAATAAAAAAAGCCAGAGTTTGTCTCTGGCTTTTTATCATTTCGGTGCTGGCCCGTAGCGATTCTCACCATCATTGCCTTTGAGAAAGCCGCACTCTATCAATATCCAAACACCACATATCAATGCGGCCGCTGAACTTAGTACTTGGAGTGAGTCTGGCTGCGCTGCTGGTTGCCCAGGCCCAGCCACAGGAATAGTCATACGGCCAATTACGAGAGGGATATTTAACAAAAGCCACCAACTCGACTTATTTCGGTCATGCCATCTTTTAGCCGTAATTGCTAAATCGGGGATCAGCACTAAAATCAGGAACACAGGTAACACGATATGGGCAAATGACGGCCATAATGTGTTCATCCCTATCGTAAAGCCAACAATTAATACGTAATAGGCAACATTCCATGTCCAATAGGTTTTTCGCCCAATTCGACCTTGGAAAGAAAACAGCAACTCTTTAATCGACATCTTTACTCTCAATAATTTAATTCTTTGCCATAAAGGCTTAATTCACAATTTTCTGAAAACACATTTTATCCATATCTCGGATATTGACTGTCAAGCTTCGTACATGTCCAGCTTGAGATTGTAGCTCTTCAATAAGCTTTCTTGATAGCTCTCTTTTTTGCTCTTCAGTCCGACCTTGTAACAGTTCGAAACTAATATGAATAAAGTCCACGCTATCTCCCTCATCCCCAACCAACCAGTGATGACTGCGCAACGCCCTCGATTTCACTGAGCCGATATCGAATAAGCCGCTTTGCAGAGCAATTTGGTGGAGATCCTCCAAGAGCCCCTGCACATTTACTCGTTCATCGACAGAGTTTGAGTATTCCATGACCAGATGAGGCATAATCTTTCCTTTTCTTGGATGTAAGATAATTTCATAAATATACCTATCCAAGCGCGAAAAGTCCGAGTGAACCGCTATATTCTGTATACCAGATCACTGATACTGCTTCGTCTTAGCGCTTTTACAGCAGATTCAGTGCTCCAACCATTGGACTCTATCCAAGAAAGACATGACGGTAATCATGATCTGCTGAAATTATTCTGTTATATTCTTTCGCAATCACGTTTGTTTTTTACATTTTTAATTAATAATGGAGATATTCCTATGCGTCGTCCTGTAGTGATGGGTAACTGGAAACTTAACGGCAGCAAAGCAATGGTAACTGAGCTGCTAAACGGCCTTAATGCTGAACTTGAAGGCGTAACTGGCGTTGACGTTGCAGTTGCTCCACCAGCACTTTACATCGACCTTGCTGAGCGTCTAATCGCAGAAGGCGGTAACAAGATCATCCTTGGCGCGCAAAACACTGACGTAAACAACAGCGGCGCGTTCACTGGCGACATGTCTCCAGAGATGCTTAAAGATTTTGGTGCGACTCACATCATCATCGGTCACTCAGAGCGTCGTGAGTACCACAACGAATCAGACGAGTTCGTTGCTAAGAAATTTGCATTCCTAAAAGAAAACGGTCTAAAACCTGTTTTCTGTATCGGTGAATCTGAAGCTCAAAACGAAGCGGGCGAAACTGAAGCAGTATGTGCACGTCAAATCAACGCAGTTATCGACGCATACGGTGTTGAAGCGCTAAACGACGCAATCATCGCTTACGAACCAATTTGGGCTATCGGTACTGGTAAAGCAGCAACAGCTGAAGATGCACAACGTATCCACGCTTCTATCCGTGCTCTAATCGCAGAGAAAAACGTAGCAGTTGCTGAGCAAGTGATCATCCAGTACGGCGGCAGCGTGAAACCAGAAAACGCAGAAGCTTACTTCTCACAACCAGACATCGACGGTGCTCTAGTTGGTGGTGCTTCTCTAGACGCGAAGAGCTTTGCAGCAATCGCTAAAGCAGCGGCAAAAGCAAAAGCTTAATCACATCGTGATTGATTCTAAGGCCAGCACTTGCTGGCCTTTTTTGTATCTACAAATCGAATCAAGTATGCTTACGCTTTTCCACTAAGCTGTACTTATCATGCACGACAAACACGGCCTACTTACAGGTTCTATTCCAAAAGTGCTGCGTCAGATGACGGTGCCGATGACCTTCGGCATGGTCGCAATTTTGATGTTTAACTTAGTGGATACGTTTTTTATCTCACTCCTTGGTACCGATGCGCTAGCCGCCATCAGTTATACTTTCCCAATCACCTTTGCCGTTAACTGTATTACCATGGGTATTGGCATGGGGTTATCCACCAGTATTGGGCGGCTATTAGGACAAGGGCAATCTTCCGATGCCGCTCGATTTGCGACTCATGGGCTCATCTTAGCCGTTGTTTTGGTCACACTTGCTTGCTTTATAGGCTTACTGACAATTGACCCGCTGTTTTTGCTGCTTGGCGCTAAATCAGAGCTGCTGCCCTTGATTCATCAATACATGCAGATCTGGTATTTCACTATTCCGTTGTTGGTTATTCCGATGGCTGGGAATAGCGCGATTCGAGCCACAGGTGATACCAAAACACCAGCAAAAATCATGATGCTGGCTGGCGTTATCAATGGCCTGTTAGACCCGCTGCTGATCTTTGGCTACGGCCCTTTTCCTGAATTAGGTATTCAAGGCGCTGCAATAGCCAGTGCATTGAGTTGGTTTGGTGCGCTATGTGGTTCTCTTTACGTATTAGTAAAACGAGAGCGGTTATTAGCATTACCAAAGCCGCTTCATCTTCGCCACGATTGGCAACAAATACTCAAGATTGGCACACCAGCCGCCTTATCAAATGCAATGACGCCACTATCGGGGGCGATTTTGATGATGATATTGTCGAGCCACGGTACTGAAGCAGTCGCCGCTTATGGTGCAGCGCAGCGGATTGAGTCGATTTTAATTTTGGTGCTGATGTCACTGACATCTGCCCTCACCCCGTTTATGGCACAAAACCTAGGAGCGAATAACCCACAGCGCAGTTTTGCAGGTTTGTTCCTTGCCATGCGGTTTTCCGTTGTTTTTCAAATTACCATTTTCATCATGATGGTACCGCTGAGTATTCCGCTCGCCGCACTATTCTCTCAGGAACAAAGTGTTCAAGACATACTCTGGCATTACTTATTAGTTGTCCCTTTCAGTTACGGTTTTTTAGGTGTTGTAATGATGCTGGTTTCCGCATTGAATGCGCTGCATGAGCCAATGCGAGCCTTTCAGTGGAGTTTTATGCGCTTATTCGTATTCACACTACCGTGCGCATGGTTGGGCAGCCAAGTTTACGAAATTGAAGGGCTGTTTATCGGTATTGCGGCAGGCAATATCTTAGCAGGCTTATCCGGTTATTTTTATGCACTTCACTTACGTAAAATGAATTGTACTGCCCCCCATCAAGCATAAAAAAAGCCGACTGAATCAGTCGGCTTTCTTGCATCTTTCCATTACTCTTCGTCGTCATCTTCAACGTCGAGATCCACATCAAGTGGTTCTTGAGACAAGATCACCCCGGTATTATCCGCGTATAGGTAATCTTCAGGTAAGAAGGTCACACCACCAAAGTTGACAGGTACATCCACTTCACCCACACCTTGTTGAGTCGCACCAACAGGGATTGAAGCCAGTGCTTGGATGCCAATACTCATGTCTTCTAGTTCGTCAACTTCACGAACACAGCCATAAACAACGATACCTTCCCACTCGTTTTCTTCCGCTAAAGAAGCAATTTCAGCGTCAACCAAAGCGCGACGTAGTGAACCGCCACCATCAATCAACAACACGCGCCCCAATCCATCTTGTTCTAAGATTTCACGGATCAAACCATTGTCTTCAAAACATTTCACCGTCGTGAGCTGTCCAGCAAACGATGCGCTGCCGCCAAAGTTACTAAACATAGGTTCAACGACATCCACTTGTTCAGAGTAAATGTCACATAAAGCAGAGGTGTTGTATTCCATAGCGTTTCTTCTCATACCGATCGTCATCTCCCTCGAGTATATAGGGTCATTAAGTCATTGCAATGACAAAGACGCTTCAACTCACCAGAGTTTGAGCTATAACCACACCGGCAAATAACAGGTTAGTGATTAATGAACATTTCACCACAACTGGCATCATAGGTGCAATCTGTGCAGGCTGATCTGCGTTCCATACCGCTTTACCGTGTTTATACGTGATGATCATACTCAGTAAAAATGGCAGGCTGACCCATAATGGTTCAGGTTGGGCAACGAGATAAATGATAAATGCGACCAGAGCACCGCTGAGCAAAAACGAATGGTATTGCTTAGCACGTCTTTGTCCTAAACGAACCGCTAGAGTACGTTTACCACACTCTGCATCATTTTCAATATCACGTAGGTTATTGATATTCAGCACCGCAACCGCTAACAAGCCACAACCAATGGCAGGCAAAGCCAGCGCTGCCTCAACCGTGCCGGTGTGAAGGAAATACGTCCCAGCAACGCCAAGTAAACCAAAAAAGATAAAAACTGAAATATCGCCCAAGCCCACATAACCATAAGGTTTATTGCCCACGGTGTATGCAATGGCGGCGGCGATTGCCAGAATGCCTAAACCGATAAATGCCACGATGCTATGGAAGCTATCTAACGCGTACAACACCAAGGTCAAACCCGATACCATGGTTAACACAATATTGAGGTAGATGGCTTGTTTCATCGTCTGCAGCGAGACAGACCCCGATTGAATTGCGCGTGTAGGACCTAACCGGTTTTCATTATCTGTCCCTTTGACCGCATCGCCGTAGTCGTTCGCTAAATTCGATAGTATTTGCAGCAATGTTGCCGTAATGAACGCAAGCAGCGCCACTGGTAAAGAGAAATGATGCGTTGAAAAAGCCAGCACACTACCAGTCAATATAGAAACCAGTGCGAGTGGCAATGTTTTGGGTCGGGCGGCATCAAGCCAGATACGTAATGACTGTTTCATAACCATCATCTTAGTAACAACATGACAAGCAAAAAATGTGCTACATCATGTTTTAAGGTGCAAAAAGCAAAAAAGGCCACCGAAGTGACCTTTTCTAGTAAGCAGCGATTATTTTACGCGGCTTACGTACTCAGCAGAGCGAGTATCAACTTTGATCACTTCGCCAATCTGGATAAATAGAGGAACACGTACAACCGCACCTGTAGACAATGTTGCTGGTTTACCACCGGTACCTTGCGTATCACCTTTCAGACCTGGATCGGTTTCAATTACTTCAAGTTCAACAAAGTTTGGTGGCGTTACCGCAATTGGGCTACCGTTCCATAGTGTTAGCATACAAGTATTGTTTTCTACCAACCATTTTGCATTGTCGCCAACTGCTTTCATGTCTGCTGCAATTTGCTCAAATGTTTCGTTGTTCATGAAGTGGTAGAATTCACCGTCGTTGTATAGGTAGTCTAGATCTGTATCCATCACGTCAGCAACTTCTACTGTTTCGCCTGACTTGAATGTTTTTTCTAGCACTTTACCTGAAAGCAGCTTACGGATTTTAACGCGGTTAAATGCCTGACCTTTGCCTGGTTTTACATACTCGTTTTCGAGAATGACACAAGGCTCATTATCAAGCATAATTTTAAGACCGCCTTTGAATTCATTCGTGCTAACAGTAGCCATTTTTTCCTCTTACCATTCTTCGAGTTAAATTTAATGCCGCACATCATAACCCGAAAAGTTGATTCTGTTGAGCAAAACTGGCTCAAACAGCTAGCGAATGGGATCTCTGATCCCGCAAAACTGTTACAACAGTTGCAGATCGACCCTTCACCATGGCAACACGGATTTGAAGCAAGAAAGCTTTTTGCGCAGCGTGTGCCGCAAAGTTTTGTCGATCGCATGGAAAAAGGCAATCCTTCTGATCCGCTTTTGCGTCAAGTCCTACCCTTGAGTGAGGAATTTGATGTTCATGAGGGCTATTCAACCGATCCATTAGCCGAACAGAACAATGATGTACCCGGACTACTGCATAAATATCACAACCGTGCACTCATGATCGTGAAAGGTGGTTGTGCCATTAATTGTCGCTATTGTTTCCGTCGCCACTTCCCTTATCAAGATAACAAAGGCAGTAAAGCGGTATGGCAACAAAGCCTTGATTACCTAGCCAGCCATTGCGAATTGAATGAAGTCATCTTCTCTGGTGGTGATCCATTGATGGCCAAAGATGAAGAGTTGGCATGGCTAATTCACCATATCGCCGATATTCAGCATATCAAACGGTTGAGGATCCACTCTCGATTACCCGTGGTGATCCCTGCACGTATTACCCAGCAATTGTGCGCATTGCTTTCTGGCACACGCCTACAAGTGGTTCTCGTCACTCACATTAATCACGCCAATGAGATCAATACAGAGCTGAAGCAGCAATTAATGAAACTCAAGCAAGCGGGCGTCACCTTGCTTAATCAGGGTGTCCTGCTTAAGGGGGTGAATGATTCAGTCGATGATCAGGTCGAACTCAATGAAGCACTGTTTGATGCGGGTATCCTTCCCTACTATTTGCATGTGTTAGATAAAGTCCAAGGCGCGGCACACTTTTTTGTCTCTGATGAAGAAGCAAAGAAAATCATGGCGGGTGTGATTGAACGTGTCTCCGGTTATTTGGTCCCTAAATTGACGCGTGAAATAGGTGGGCGAGCCAGTAAAACCCCACTCGACTTACACTTAGAGTAAATCGTCGTAACGATAAAAAAGATTTGTTCGATAAGCCGGGTCTTTGTATGCATACTCCGACGCTTTGGAGGTCAACATGCAACCAACTTTCGAACAGTTTTTCGACCTTGGGCCTTTTAGCTGGCTTGCGCTACTTTGCTGTGCCATTAATGGCATTCTCGTTGGTGTAGAACGCCAGACACGAGGAAAACCCGTCGGTATTCGCACATCGATTCTCGTGATCTCGGGAACCTACTTCTTTATGTCAATGGCGGTATCGCTGTCCCCAAATACCTTGGATCAAGCCCGCGTGCTTGGACAAATCATTACTGGTGTGGGGTTCTTGGGCGCTGGCGTGATGATGACGCTTGACGGCAAGATCCACGGCGTGACTTCCGCTGCGGTGATTTGGGTGCTGGCCGCATTAGGAATGATGATCGGCTTAGGCTACCTACAGCAATCGGTGTTAATCACGGTGTTAACCTTATCGGTCCTATTAGGCGTAGATAAAGCAGAAAATCGAATTAAGTCGTTGCGTCGCGGTGTGCACCAGAAATTTCAAAGCCGTAAACTCCCTTCGAGAAACAAATCGGTGGACGGCTAATTCAAATACAAGACATAAAAAAACCACCGAATTACGGTGGTTTTTTTTATTCATATCGCTTGGCGATTTAGAACAGCTCTTCCGCAACCTTGTATAGGTCATTGCGAACAGGACGCTTCATATTCTCGATAGCGTCAATGATGTCGTGGTGAACCAATTCTTCTTTTTGGATACCAACACAACGACCGCCGTGACCTTCAAGAAGAAGGTGAACTGCATAGTTACCCATGCGAGATGCAAGTACACGGTCAAATGCTGTTGGACGACCACCACGCTGGATGTGGCCAAGCACAGTTGCGCGAGTTTCACGACCTGTTGCCGTTTCGATCTCTTTCGCTAATTCATTTGCATCCATCATCAATTCAGTTAGCGCGATGATCGCGTGCTTCTTACCTTTAGAGATGCCATCTTGGATGTTGCTGATCAACTGTTCTTTGTTCAGACCAGTCTCAGGAGAGATGATGTACTCACAACCACCAGCAATTGCAGACATCAGCGTAAGATCGCCACAGTGACGACCCATGATTTCTACAATAGAGATACGCTGGTGAGAAGAAGATGTGTCACGCAGACGGTCAATCGCATCAATAACCGTGTTCAGCGCAGTTAGGTAACCGATAGTGTAATCTGTGCCCGCGATGTCATTATCGATAGTGCCTGGAAGACCGATACATGGGTAACCCATTTCAGTCAGTTTCTTCGCACCCATGTACGAACCATCACCACCAACAACCACTAGTGCTTCAATGCCGTGTTTCTGAAGGTTTTCGATCGCTTTTTCGCGAACTGCAACTTCTTTGAACTCTGGGAAACGTGCAGAACCTAGGAAGGTACCGCCTTTGTTGATCACATCAGAAACGCTTGAACGGTCTAGTTTCTCGATACGATCTTCGTATAGACCCAAGTAGCCATCGTATACACCGTATACTTCAATACCTTCAGAAAGTGCAGTACGAACTACGCCGCGTACCGCAGCGTTCATGCCAGGGGCATCACCGCCACTTGTCAAAACACCGATCTTCTTAATCATGCTCACCCTCGATATATTGGGAATCTAATTTCAAATTTTTTGTCAGCGGATTACAAGCCGCCATTCAAATTCTTGTTAGCTGTGCGATATGTTACCTGTCCTAAACAGGAATACTACTTTTATTTGCACAGATTTATGTAACTTTTCTACTTATGTAAGAGTATTACAGTTTTGGCATATTACTTTGTTGATACATATCAGAATCACACTCGATATTGATTGAACAAAAGATAGCCAAAAACACACCATTTGTCCTGTTGCAGACTTACCATCCCTGAGACTTTTGCTCTTTCTCTGCAGCAAGAACTACTGAGTATGGGTCTTGATGGATCAATACATCGGCATGAGCAAATGCTTCTAGCAGTTGATCTTCAACTAAGTCAGAAATGCGATGCGCTTCTATGAGTGGAATGTTGTCTTCCAACTCGAGATGAAGCTGGATAAAACGTACTGGGCCCGACATCCGCGTTCTCAATTGATGCACGCCGAGTACCCCTTCCACTCCAACACAAATAGAGCGAATTTGTTCTAATTCTTCATCCGGAAGTTTGCGGTCCAATAGCGTTTGGATCGCCTCACTCACCATCCTAAATGCACTGTAAAGAATGTAGATACCGATCCCGACAGCAAATACCGCATCGGCTTGAGTAATCCCAAACCAACTAAGTCCCAACGCTAACATGATCGCGGCATTCATAAATAAATCGGATTGATAGTGTAGTGAATCGGCGGCGATCGCCTGACTGCCCGTCTGTTTCACTACGTATTTTTGGAAGGTCACTAGACCAAACGTCACCACGATGGCGAATAAACTGACGTATACCCCATATTCTGGTGATTGCAGCTCATGGGGGCGAAAGAAGCGTTCAATACCGTTAAGAATAAGGAACACTGCAGACCCTGAGATAAACATTGCCTGCGCTAGCGCAGCTAAAGACTCCGCTTTGCCGTGACCAAAAGTATGTTCGCGATCGGCTGGTTGCAGTGAATAGCGAACAACCACCAAATTAACCAAAGACGCGGCAATATCGAGCATCGAGTCAATCAGTGATGCCAGTAAACTCACTGAACCTGTTACCCACCATGCCACCACTTTAACGATCAACAATAGTGTCGCAACCAATGTGGCAGTCCATGCCGCTGCCGTGACTAACTTTGCATATTCATGTTTCATAGAGTGCAGAATCAAATCATTAATTAGCGTTAAGTATAACCATACCTGCGTTTAAAAATGAACCAAACAAAAAAGGTGCCCTGTTGTTCAGGACACCTTTGAATTTACACGCCTTTATTGATTCGCTCGTTTTACGAGTCTTTCTGCCAGCGTTTGTGCATTTTGTCACCGCACTCTTTCATACGATCTTGTTTTAGCTCGATAAACTTAGCTTTTTGCTCTGGTGTCAGAATGCTGAGCATTTGATGTTTCTTCTCCATCATTTTCACTTTACGTTCTGTCTGTTTGTCCACCATTTGCTTGGCCAGTTCATTTGCCGCCGCTTGATCAAAGTTTTCCGCTAAGATCAACGCTTGAACATTGTTATGATAGGCTTGCATCTCTGCACGACGTGCGTCTGCATTCTCACTAAAGTGAGCTTTCATTGTTGCTCGATTTGTCTCGCGCATCTCTTTGAGTTGTGCTTGCTGCTCATCAGTCAAATCTAGTTGGCGCATAATGCCACGGTCAAAACCACCGCACTCCCCGCCCATGCCTTTATGGTGACCTTTACCGCCAAAAGCAAATGCGCTCGCTGTACCTAGGGTTAGAGGAAGAACAACAGCAGCTAAAACTAATTTCTTGGTCATTTTCATAATCAATTCCTTACTCATCTATGTGGATTTATCTGCGCTGTTCTCACAACGCTTGAGTTTAGAATAGAGGCTGCAAGGTAAAGCGACGTATAGAGCAAGTAAAGAATCGTAAAGAGTGATTTTTGCACTCAAGTAATTGACCATTTCACAGTAATATTAACCTGAGCACACCACAGCATTAAGGTCCCCTATGGCAAATATTTTGTTGATTGATGACGACATCGAACTGACCAGTTTACTAAAAGAAGTCTTAACCTTTGAAGGCTTTAATGTCTCCGAAGCGAATGACGGCGAAGCAGGTCTAGCGGCGGTAAACCACGAGACCGACCTGATTTTGCTCGATGTGATGATGCCAAAACTCAATGGCATGGAAACGCTTAAGCGCCTACGTGATAAATGGGCAACCCCGGTATTGATGCTGACCGCCAAAGGTGAGGAAATCGATAGAGTCATTGGTCTCGAACTCGGGGCTGACGACTACTTACCAAAACCCTTCAGTGACCGCGAATTACTTGCCCGCATTCGGGCGATTTTGCGTCGCACTCAATCAACGACAACGAAAACAGCGAAACAAACGGATCATGTCAGCTACCTCGATATTGTGATTTATCCGGGCAAACAAGAAGCCTATTGCAACCAACTGCTTCTCGACCTGACTACAACTGAATTTTCACTACTGAGCCATTTTGTGCAAAACCCGGGGCAAACCCTAACTAAAGAAGCCTTAAGTCAGGACGTACTCGGCAAACGTCTCGCTGCGTTTGATCGCGCGATTGATATGCATGTCTCTAACCTGCGCAAGAAATTACCGGAAAGAGACGACGGCAAACCGAGGATCAAAACCTTGCGAGGCCGCGGTTACCTCTTAGTGGAGCACGACTGATGCGCTTACCCAAGATCACCAGCCTGTATGGCCGTATTTTTGCGATTTTCTGGTTCACCATGTTTCTGGTGCTCGTTGCGGTTCTCACGCTGCCGCATCTTGACCCTCGTGTTTCTCGAGACATTTCTCCTGAGCATTACAGTCGAATGCTCAAACTCAGAGACAGCATTGAACAACGCTATGAAGGACGTCGTGATCTTGGCAAGATCTTAATGCGACTAGAAGACCCTCGCTCTTCACGCCAAGATGGCCGTCCTCGCCTTTTTATTACGGATACGGAAGGCAACCTGCTTACCACACGCAAGCACCATGATTTTAAGCTCAGAGCCTTAAAGAACTTTGTCACAACCATTGAGACCCCTGAGCAACCAAAACAGAAGCTCTATGGCAGTTACATGGTGGCAGGCCCGTTACCTATCACACTGGCTGAGCAGCCCCTTCAGTTGTATGTGGGTGTTCGCTGGAATCAGCCGCCACCTTTCTTATTACGCTTATTCGACAAACCGTTACAGCTATTGTTAGCCGTTATGCTGGTCAGTACGCCGCTGTTGTTATGGCTCGCTTGGGCACTTTCTCAGCCCGCACGTAAACTTGAGAAAGCGGCAAAGCGCGTGACAAAGGGGGAGTTCGTTGTCGATCCTGAATTAGAAAAAGGCACCTCCGAATTTCGCCAAGCTGGGGCCAGCTTTAACCAAATGGTCGAAGCAGTGAACCAAATGATTTCTGGTCAGCAACGACTGCTCTCCGATATTTCTCATGAACTGCGCTCTCCCCTCACCCGTTTGCGAATGGCCACCGCATTAGCCCATCGAAAACAGGGCGATAGCCCCGAACTGACCCGGATCGATACGGAAGCACAACGGTTAGAGCAAATGATTGGCGAATTACTTGAACTATCACGCATGCAAGTCGATAGCCACTTAACTCGCGAGCAGCAGCCACTCAGTAGCTTGTGGGAAGCCATTCTAGAAGACGTTCAATTTGAAGCCGAACAAGTGGGTAAGCAGTTACACTTTAGCGATATTCCTGAGCGGGTGATCAGTGGAAACCCAAAACTGCTCATGAGTGCATTAGAAAACATCGCCCGCAACGCAATTTATTACGGGCGTGATCGCATCGAAGTCACCATAACATGCCACAATGATGAGTTATTAATTTATGTCGACGACAATGGCGAAGGCGTACCAGAGCATGAGTTAGAAGCGATATTCCGTCCGTTTTATCGTGTATCAACGGCGCGCGACCGGCACAGTGGCGGCACAGGGCTGGGGCTGGCAATCACTGAAAGTGCCATTCGTCAGCACAATGGCTCTATCAATGCGAAACGCAGCCACCTCGGAGGACTACGCGTCGAAATCAGGTTGCCATTACAACCGATGTAATAACCCTACACAAACACAGTTGATAATAAATACCATTATCATTTAAAGTAAATCCTTCTTACATGGAGGATTTACTATGTCACACCAATTTCCTGAACTTCCTTATGCGTATGATGCATTAGAGCCGTATATCGACGCGAAAACGATGGAAGTGCACTACAGCAAACATCATCGTACCTACTTTGATAAATTCCTTGCTGCCATCAAGGGGACTGAGCTTGAACACAAGCCTCTGGATGCGATTTTTGCGACGATTTCAGACCAAGCGCCCGCCGTTCGTAATAATGGTGGTGGTTATTACAACCACATTATTTATTGGAACTGCATGAAACCTAATGGTGGCGGAGAGCCGGAAGGTGAGCTTGCCGAGGCTATCAAACAAACATTCGGTAGCTTTGAACAATTTAAAGAAACCTTCTCTCAAGCGGCAATCAACACCTTTGGTTCTGGCTTTGCTTGGCTTATCGTGGTCGATGGTCAATTAAAAGTGACCTCAACCAGCAATCAAGATAACCCATTAATGGACGTGGTTTCTGAACGTGGTGAGCCTATTTTAGCGCTCGATGTTTGGGAACACGCCTACTACATCAACTACCAAAATCGTCGACCAGACTACATTGATGCTTGGTGGCATGTGGTCGATTGGGATGCAGTAGCTACAAACTATCGCAACGCTTTGAAACAAGCTTAAGTTGGAGTGGCTTGGCAAATCCAAGTTACTTAGGGTTATACTCCCTGTCCCAATCACAACGATTTAGTTTCAGTATGTTTGATATCGCTCTTTATGAACCGGAAATTGCCCCGAATACGGGTAACATTATCCGTCTTTGTGCCAACTGTGGTGCGAATCTACACCTTATCGAACCATTGGGGTTTGATTTGGAAGAGAAGAAAGTGCGTCGCGCCGGATTGGACTACCATGATTTGGCTCGTGTAACGCGTCATAAAAACTATCAGGCATTTCTCGACTACTTAGCTGAGCGTGAAGGTGAGTCTCGTATTTTTGCTTGTACCACCAAAACAACCGGTCATCATGTTGATGCGCAGTATCAACAAGGGGATGTACTGTTGTTTGGTCCAGAAACACGCGGCCTACCGATGGAAGTGATCGAAAGCTTACCCATGGAGCAGCGTATTCGTATCCCTATGATGCCAGAAGCACGCAGCCTAAACCTTTCGAATGCTGTGGCCATCATCGCTTTTGAAGCATGGCGACAAATGGGATTTGACGGAGCTCAGTAAGAAACTCTCTCGGATCAAAAAAGGCGCTTAGTGCGCCTTTTTTAGATTCTATGATCCAATCACTTCAAACGGTGATTCTCATCGTCTTCTTTGCGCTCATACTCGCCTTCGAACGTCTGACCATCATGTTTAGTGTCATAAGGATCACGATGAAATGGGTCTTGCTCAAACGGGCTTGAACCAAATCCCCCTTGAAAACCACCACCAACAGACTTCACCACCATTTTACTCATCAAGTATTTTGCAATGACGGCACGTGGAGCTGGCAACAGTACCAGCATGCCGAGTGCATCAGTCATAAAGCCTGGAGTCAAAAGCAGTACCCCGGCAACGGCCAACATCACCCCTTCGAAAATCTGCTGTGCAGGCATTTCACCTTGCTGCAAACGTGATTGCACCGTCATTAATGTTTGAATACCTTGGCTACGAACCAATGACGCCCCAACAAATGCGGTAATGAGTACCAGTGCAATCGTCGGCCATAAACCGAGAACGCCACCGACAGAGATGAACAGACCAATCTCAATGATCGGCACAAAAATAAACGCTAAAAGTAAGATAGGAAACACTGGCCCCTCCTTTGTTAACAACAGTGTAAGCGCAAGCCCATGTCCGCTTCAATTCTCATCATGTAAAAATCTTTGTAGCCCTTACACAACCTACTGTTCACACTCTGTTCATACTTTGCAATTATTAAGAAAATAAAAGCAAAAAAGGTGATCTACTTACTATTTTTATGCGTCTAGAACAGTATCATGAGCCGTATAAGTCAGGACGGATTATATAGCCTATAATTCTGACGAATGGATTCTTACACTGCAGAATGGCTAGTTAAATACTTTATTATCAGAATAATTGTCTAAGGATCCTGTATGGCTACCCTAACTGATGCTCCTAAAGCAGCAAATCAAGCAACTCGTATTGAAGAAGACTTACTGGGCGAGCGTCACGTACCCGCTGATGCGTATTACGGCATTCACACTCTCCGCGCGATTGAAAACTTCAACATCTCTAATGTAACCATCTCTGACGTACCTGAATTCGTACGTGGCATGGTAATGACTAAGAAAGCCGCAGCACTGGCAAACAAAGAGCTGGGTGCGATTCCTAAAGATGTTGCGAATTATATTCTCGAAGCGTGTGATCTTATCCTTGAAACGGGTAAATGCATGGACCAATTCCCTTCAGACGTATTCCAAGGTGGCGCGGGCACTTCGGTTAACATGAACACTAACGAAGTAATCGCAAACGTTGCATTGGAACTGATGGGCAAAGAGAAAGGCCAATACCAGTTCGTAAACCCGAACGATCACGTTAACAAGAGCCAATCAACAAACTGTGCTTACCCAACCGGTTTCCGTATCGCTGTATACAATAGCGTACACAAACTGATTGAAGCGATTGAGTACCTAAAAGGTGCTTTCGAACTGAAAAGCCAAGAGTTTAAAGATGTACTGAAAATGGGCCGTACTCAGCTACAAGACGCGGTACCAATGACAGTAGGTCAAGAGTTCCACGCATGGGCAGTAACGCTAAACGAAGAAATTCGTGCATTGGAATACACCTCTAAACTGCTACTTGAAATCAACTTGGGCGCAACAGCAATCGGTACTGGTCTGAATGCACCGGAAGGCTACCAAGGTCTGGCAGTTAAACACCTTGCAGAGGTAACTGGCCTAGAAGTGGTTCCAGCTGAAGATTTGATCGAAGCTACGTCTGACTGTGGCGCATACGTAATGACACACGGTGCACTAAAACGTCTGGCTGTGAAGCTATCTAAGATCTGTAATGACCTTCGCCTGCTTTCTTCTGGTCCTCGTTCTGGCCTGAACGAACTGAACCTACCTGAGCTTCAAGCGGGTTCGTCTATCATGCCAGCAAAAGTAAACCCTGTCGTTCCTGAAGTCGTCAACCAAGTGTGTTTCAAAGTACTGGGTAACGACAACACGGTTTCATTTGCAGCCGAAGGCGGTCAGCTACAGTTGAACGTAATGGAACCAGTCATTGCGCAAAGTATGTTTGAGTCACTATCTATTCTGTCTAACGCTTGCGTTAACCTACGTGACAAATGTATCGATGGCATCACAGTGAACAAAGAAATCTGTGAAGGTTACGTATACAACTCTATCGGTATCGTGACTTACCTAAACCCATACATCGGCCACCACGAAGGTGACATCGTTGGTAAGATTTGTGCGGAAACAGGTAAGAGCGTACGTGAAGTGGTACTAGAACGTGGTCTACTTACAGACGAAGAGCTGGACGACATTCTAAACGTTGAAAACTTTATGCATCCAAAATATAAAGCAAAACGTTACGAATAAGACGATATGGAAAGGGCCCAACGGGCCCTTTTTTGGTCACCTATTCGGTAACGACTTTTGCCCTTTCTGATCCTAATTATCTGAGTGTTCATTTCACCACTGGCTCGTCTGAGCACTGACATAATCAGAATCATTATAAAATTGCATGAGGTAACACTATGGTAGTGGTCGAACTCTTTGTCGTTCTGCTCTTTATCTATTTAGGAGCCAGAATTGGTGGTATTGGTATTGGTTTAGCCGGTGGTGCGGGTGTGATTGCCCTCTCACTCATTTTAGGCGTCCCAACCAGCCAAGCCTTTATTCCGGTAGACGTCATTCTCATCATCATGTCGGTGATCACCGCCATCGCTGCGATGCAGGTTGCAGGTGGTCTTGATTGGATGGTCCAAGTTGCGGAAAACTTTTTGCGTAAACACCCAGAACGCATCACCTTCTACGCACCTATCGTGACCTTCCTAATGACATTAATGGCAGGTACGGGTCATACGGCTTTTTCAACTCTGCCTGTTATTGCAGAGGTTGCAAAAGGTCAAGGTGTCCGCCCTTCGCGTCCGCTGTCAATTGCTGTGGTGGCCTCTCAAATTGCTATCACCGCTTCACCCATTTCGGCAGCAGTAGTTGCATTCGCAGCCATGCTCGCTCCTAAAGGTGTCGACTACCTAACACTGCTTGCGGTTTGCATCCCAACCACGTTTATTGCTTGTATGATTGGCGCATTTGTAGCGAACTTCATGGGCAGTGAACTGAAAGACGATCCCGTTTATCAAGAACGTCTGGAAAAAGGCCTTATCAAGCTAGCGACAGAAAAGCAGCGTGAAATCCTACCGACAGCAAAAACAGCAACCTATATCTTCCTTGCGGCGATCGGTTTTGTGGTCTGCTATGCAGCAGCGATTTCTAATTCAATTGGCCTTATCGACAACCCAGCACTTGGCCGTAACGAAGCCATCATGACCTTTATGCTTGCTGCTGCCGCTGCAATCGTACTGATCACTAAGGTTGACGCATCTAAAATTCCAAGTGCAGCGACGTTCCGTTCAGGTATGACAGCATGTGTTTGCGTACTGGGTGTTGCTTGGTTAGGTTCAACCTTTGTGAATGCTCACGTAGATGGCATCAAAGAAGTGGCAGGCGAACTACTCGCAGATTATCCATGGATGCTTGCGCTTGTTCTGTTCTTCGCTTCCATGCTGCTTTACTCTCAAGGCGCAACAACGGTTGCATTAATGCCTGCAGCATTGGCTATTGGTGTCGCACCGCTAACCGCAGTCGCTTCTTTTGCAGCGGTAAGTGCCCTGTTTGTGTTACCAACCTACCCAACCCTGCTTGCAGCGGTTGAAATGGATGACACGGGTTCCACTCGCATTGGTAAGTATGTCTTCAACCACCCATTCTTTATTCCGGGTGTTGCGACTATCGCATCTTCAGTTGCGTTAGGGTTTGTATTTGGTGGTTTGTTTATTTAAGCAAATTCATTAAGTTGCGTATATTTTCAACAGGAGCTTCGGCTCCTGTTTTATTTTGAAGCCAATAAAAAAACCATGATCACATTCTAATTTTGATTTTTATCAAAAGAGTCGCCAAAAAATAGAGAAATAAAAAAAATCAAATAACTGAATAAAATTCCATATCTATTAGCCATATTCAATAATGGCTAGTTTCCTGCCCATTCCGACATGAAAGACAACAGCATATTAATCCCTTTTCTATAAAGAATTACCCCGATAAATTAACCACACCTTTATTGTTGCTTAATATTAGTCTTTTATTTTGTGAACGCAGCCAGATTTAAACTGACCTTCAATGAATACAATACCTTCAGTAAGCCAATATTCTATCAAGGCCGAATTATTTAAAGTCCAATAAATTAATGATTTAAGGTTATTGATTTTAACCTAAATATTTTTATAACAATTCAATGAGTCGCTGATTCACTTCTATTGATAACAAAATTAATAGAAGTAAGGAGATAGCCATGACAACCCAAACAGTACCTACCGAAGAGAAAAAAGGCGGCTTCTTTGCCAACTTCAAGTTCCCTTCAGCCTACACCATTTTGTTTATCCTCATTGCGCTCGTCGCTCTGATGACTTGGATCGTTCCTGCCGGTCAGTACGATCGTGCAATGAACGAAGATCTTGGTCGTGAAGTTCCGATTACCGGGACCTATAAAGCCGTTGAGGGTAACCCTCAAGGTGTCATTGATGTGCTACTTGCGCCAATTGATGGCTTCTATGATCACAATACTTACGAAGCGGCTGCGATTGACGTGTCGCTGTTTATTTTGGTTATCGGTGGTTTCCTTGGCTTAGTAACCAAGACTGGCGCGATTGACGCCGGGATCGAGCGTGTTACCGACCGACTCAAAGGTCGCGAAGAAATGATGATCCCCATATTGATGGCACTGTTTGCCGCAGGGGGCACCATCTACGGGATGGCCGAAGAGTCACTGCCTTTCTACACCCTTTTGGTGCCCGTGATGATGGCAGCTCGCTTTGACCCACTGGTTGCTGCTGCGACGGTTTTACTTGGCGCTGGTATTGGTACTCTTGGTTCAACCATCAACCCATTTGCAACGGTAATTGCGGCGAACGCTGCGGGCATTCCATTTACAGATGGTATCCTTCTGCGTGCAGCTGTATTGGTCATTGGTTGGGTGATCTGTGTGGCTTATGTTATGCGCTATGCTCGCATGGTGCGAGAAGACCAAACTAAATCCATTGTGTACGACAAATACGAAGAGAACAAAGCGCACTTCCTTGGTAACCAAACTGGCGAGAGCTTAGAGTTCACTGGTACCCGTAAGCTTATCTTAACCATCTTCGGTTTGGCTTTTGCCGTCATGATTTACGGTGTATCCGTTGCCGGATGGTGGATGGCAGAAATCTCAGCCATGTTCCTAGCCGCTACGATTTTAATTGGTTTGGTCGCTCGTATGAGTGAAGAAGAGTTTACGACCAGCTTCATCGACGGAGCTCGTGACCTACTTGGCGTTGCGCTGATCATCGGTATTGCTCGTGGTATTGTGGTGGTCATGGACCGCGGTATGATCACCGACACCATTTTGTTCTCTGCTGAACAGATGGTCACTGGCTTATCATCCGTCATCTTCATTAACGTGATGTTCTTCCTAGAAGTACTGCTTTCTTTCCTCGTGCCTTCTAGCTCAGGTTTAGCGGTACTAACCATGCCTATCATGGCGCCACTGGCTGACTTCGCGGGTGTGGGTCGCGATCTTGTCGTCACCGCGTATCAATCCGCTTCTGGTTTGGTCAACCTTGTAACGCCAACATCCGCCGTGGTCATGGGTGGCCTTGCTATCGCGCGGGTTCCTTATGTCCGTTACGTCAAATGGGTAGCACCACTGCTGGGTATCCTATTGCTATTCTGCATTATTGCGCTCAGCCTCGGTGCGGTTCTTTAATACGCACGTCTCCTGCTTCAAAAGCCGCATTCTGCGGCTTTTTTTCTATCTCATTTTCCATCATGCCGTGGGCTTTCTACCACACTCCCCCCCTTTTGGATCATAGGTGTCCAAAAGCTTCTCACGCTGTACCCACAGCATTGATGTCATAAGTATTCCTATACTATGCGCTGGTTTATCCAAATAATTGGATATTTAGTGACTTTTTATGGCTAACTAAACAACAAACAAAAATAGAGATGAAATACAGTGAGAGCAATTAATTAAACATCACGTTATTTCATTAAGGAAATAGCCAATACTCTGTGTGATCCAAGTGGTTTTTATAGATAAAATATTTGTTAAAAGATAATTAAAATCCACCTCAAATGAATATATCTAAGAAGATCTAGTGCATAAAGACAGCCAAAACTCTCTTTTATTTTTAAAATAATAAGGAATACTTTTTCATAGATTAACTGCTCAAACTGAATTGTTCGAATAATGGATGAATAAAATTCCCTTCAAAGTAAGTATCTACAGTTTAAAAACCAACTTTTCTTTTGAATAGATATTGTTAAAAGCCCCGTCATTACTGGGTTTAACAAGAAAAAACGTTCTGTGATTGACCTCTAAGATTCCTCCCCAAACAGGCGTAATATAAATTTCAGAACAGATAAGTGAATAAATTAATTCACACCTCTTCCCCTACAAAATTAATTATTAGTTTTTGAATAAAAGACTAATTGAAATATAAGAGAGATACGATCATGAGTAAGTTATACGTAGGTTCTGAAATCGGTCAATTACGTCGCGTATTGGTTCACCGCCCGAGACGCGCTCTCACTCACTTAACACCGTCTAACTGCCACGATTTGCTGTTTGATGACGTACTGGCTGTAGAGCGTGCGGGTAAAGAACATGATGTATTTACACAAACCCTACGCGATCAGGGTGTTGAAGTTTTACTACTCACCGATTTACTGGCCGACACATTAGCCGTTCCAGAAGCGAAAGAATGGTTGCTTCGCCAACAAGTGTCTGACTACCGTTTAGGCAAAACATTTGCTAACGACGTACGCTGCTACTTAGGTGACCTACCTAACTTGGAATTAGCAAAAATTCTAACTGGTGGCTTGTCTTATGCTGATATGCCAATGAAATCTTCAGCAATGATGCAAGGACTTCATGCACCAACTGACTTCATCATTGAGCCACTACCAAACCATCTATTTACTCGTGATACCTCTTGCTGGGTGTATGGCGGCGTTTCCATCAACCCAATGGCAAAACCTGCACGTCAACGCGAAACCAACCATGTTCGTGCAATTTATCGCTGGCACCCAACATTCGCAGGACAAGACTTCATTAAGTACTTTGGCGACGATGAACACATCAACTACGACAACTCCACTATTGAAGGCGGCGACGTACTAGTCATTGGCCGTGGCACGGTACTGATTGGTATGTCTGAGCGCACCACAGCACAAGGCGTTGAGCATCTAGCATCTGGCCTGTTCAAACACGGACAAGCTAAACAAGTCATCGCAATGGAGCTACCAAAACACCGCTCTTGCATGCACCTTGATACCGTGATGACTCACATGCGTGAAGACACCTTCTCTGTTTACCCAGAAGTTGTGCGCAAAGACGTGAAATGCTGGAGCTTAACCGGCGATGAATCAGGTGCGGTCAATGTGAAAGAAGAAGGCTACTTCGTCACTGCAATTGAAAAAGCATTAGGCGTCGACAAGCTCAACTTAATCACCACAGGTGGCGACAACTTCAACGCCGAGCGTGAGCAATGGAATGATGCAAACAACGTGCTTACCGTGAGACCGGGTGTGGTGATCGGCTATGAAGGCAACGTGTACACCAACGAGAAATACGACAAAGCTGGCATCACTGTGCTACCTATCCCAGGTGATGAACTCGGTCGTGGCCGCGGCGGCGCACGCTGCATGAGCTGCCCAATCGAGCGTGACGGAATCTAACCAATAACCCTATGGCCGGGGCAACCCGGCCAGACAAGATAAAGAGAACAGATCATGACTAAGCAAACTGTCGTCGTAGCACTTGGTGGTAACGCTCTTCTTCGTCGCGGGGAACCGTTGGAAGCAGACGTTCAACGCCACAATATTGAAATTGCTGTCAAAACCATTTCTGCCATTGCTCAGGAGTACAACGTCGTCTTAGTGCACGGCAATGGCCCTCAAGTTGGTCTACTTGCGCTTCAAGGCCTTGAATATAAAAAGGTAAATCCATACCCACTCGATGTTTTGGGCAGTGAAACACAAGGCATGATCGGCTACATGCTGATGCAAGAATTCAAAAATCAAATGCCGAATATCAACGTGACCTGCATGTTGACACAAATGACGGTCGACCCAAGCGATCCCGCGTTTGCCGACCCAACCAAACCAATCGGTCCAATTTATGAAGAAGCCGAAGCTCGTGAAATGGCTGAAAAATATCACTGGACGGTCAAACCTGACGGCAAGCATTTCCGCCGCGTGGTCCCTAGCCCACAGCCAACTGGCATCATCGAACATGACGCCATCACGAAATTGATCGATGAAGGTCATCTAGTGATTTGTACCGGTGGCGGTGGCATCCCAGTAAAACGTGAAAATGGCAAGCTTGTTGGCGTAGAAGCGGTGATAGACAAAGACATGTCGGCTGCTTTCCTTGCCAAACAGCTCGATGCGGACGCGCTACTTATCCTAACGGATGCGGATGCGGTGTACCTCGATTGGGGCAAACCAACACAGCATGCGCTGCGTAATACCAACCCAAGTGAGCTCGCTAAATACGAATTTGATGCGGGATCGATGGGACCAAAAATTGAGGCCTCCTGCGAATTCATTAAGCAAGGCGGCAAAGTGGTGGGGATCGGCTCACTCGAAGATGGCCTACGCATTCTACAAGGCACCGCGGGCACCAACATTACTCGCGATTAATTGAACTTAATTTATTTCATCCAAATTTACTGCGCTTTCTTACCTCTTTCCCTGCAACTAAGAACGGAAAGCGCTCATTGAACAGAAGGAAAACATCATGGCTTTCAACCTACGCAACCGTAACTTCCTAAAACTATTAGACTTTACTCCTCGCGAAATCCAACACCTTTTGGATCTTTCTGCAGAGTTGAAAAAAGCGAAATACAACGGCTATGAGCAACCGCGTCTAAAAGGGAAAAACATTGCTCTGATCTTCGAGAAAACATCAACTCGTACTCGTTGTGCCTTCGAAGTTGCGGCCTTTGACCAAGGCGCCCAAGTTTCTTACTTAGGCCCTTCTGGTTCTCAAATTGGCCATAAAGAATCAATGAAAGACACCGCGCGCGTTTTAGGTCGCATGTACGATGGTATTGAATACCGCGGTTTTGGTCAGGAAATCGTAGAAGAGCTTGGCGCTTACGCTGGTGTTCCAGTATGGAATGGCTTAACTGATGAATTCCACCCAACACAAATCTTGGCTGACTTCTTAACTATGATGGAGCACGGCCGTGGCAAACAACTGCACGAAATGAAGTTTGCTTACCTAGGTGATGCACGCAATAACATGGGTAACTCACTGATGGTTGGCGCTGCGAAAATGGGCATGGACATCCGTCTAGTGGCACCAAAACAGTTCTGGCCTGAAGAAGCACTAGTTGCTCAGTGCCGCGAAATCGCTGAAAAAACAGGGGCGAAAATCACCCTCACAGATGATGTGAAAGAAGGTGTTCAAGGCTGTGACTACCTCTACACTGATGTATGGGTATCTATGGGTGAAGCGAAAGAAGCTTGGGCTGAGCGTATCAACCTCATGCTGCCATACCAAGTGAACATGGACATGATCAAAGCAACAGGCAACCCAAATGTGAAATTCATGCACTGCTTGCCAGCATTCCATGGCGAAGATACCACTGTCGGTAAACAGTTAGCACAAGATTACCCAATGCTAAAAGAGGGTTGTGAAGTGACAGATGAAGTGGTCGAATCTGAGCACTCTATCGTCTTCGATGAAGCAGAAAACCGCATGCATACCATCAAAGCAATCATGGTTGCAACGCTAGGTGACTAATATCAGCAGCTAGGTATTGATACTCAACATCGCTGGAACGGTATTTCCTCTCAAGATCACAACCGTTTCAGCAATTCAGAGTATTTCTGCAGGGAAATGCGAGTGGCATGATGAGCGTAATAAAGAACTTCGCTCTGAATAAAGCTCGCATTTTTTTTCACGTTATTTTCTCAAATCCCAATCCATTCTCCTTCACAACCAAGTCATCACAATGCGCGAGAAAAAGTGGTTAAATTATGCAAACTTCGCATAAAAATCCATTTTCTGGATAGTTTTCGCAAACGCTTGCGCTGACGATTTTTGTCCGTATAATCCTCCGCAATTTGTCTACGGAGTATGGAAATGAAACAGCCATCGGCACCACATTGTTGCTTTGCACTGCACCCTCTAGCGGGCACAGTCGCTGTTTTATTTTTCTCCGTTGACCAAATCCAAGCCTCCTATTATTAGGGGGCTTTTTTTTGTCCAAATTTTGTATGACACGAGGCAAAGGAAGACACCAATGGCGCACTCATTATTCAATAAGCACATCATTTCCATTCCCGAACTTAGCCGTAGCGAACTGGAACTGATCGTCGATACCGCAGCAAAACTAAAAGCAGAACCCAACCCAGAACTGTTGAAAAACAAAGTGGTGGCAAGCTGCTTCTTCGAGCCATCGACCCGTACCCGCTTGTCGTTTGAAACCGCAGTACAGCGCCTCGGCGGAACCGTGATTGGTTTTGATAATGGCGGTAACACCTCGCTGGCTAAAAAAGGCGAAACACTGGCAGACTCAGTTCAAGTTATCTCGTCTTATGTGGATGCATTTGTCATGCGCCACCCACAAGAAGGGGCTGCGCGACTGGCTTCTGAGTTTTCAAACGGTGTACCTATAGTGAATGGGGGAGATGGTGCAAACCAGCACCCAACTCAAACCCTGCTCGACCTATTTTCTATTTATGAAACGCAAGGCACGCTCGATAACCTTAACGTCGCTTTCGTCGGCGATTTGAAATACGGCCGTACAGTGCATTCACTGACCCAAGCGCTGGCTAAGTTTAATAACGTGCGTTTCTTCTTTATCGCCCCAGAAGCATTAGCGATGCCAGAGTACATTTGCGAAGAGCTTGAGGAAGCCGGTATTCGCTTTAGCACCCATAACAACATTGAAGAAGTGGTCCCTGAGTTAGATGTGCTTTACATGACGCGGGTACAAAAAGAACGCTTTGATGAATCGGAATACGCTCACATCAAATCAGCTTTCATTCTTACCGCAGAAACACTTAAAGAAGCGCGTGGAAACCTAAAAGTGCTGCATCCACTGCCACGCGTTGATGAAATCACCACCGATGTCGATAAGACCCCTCACGCTTATTATTTTGAGCAAGCCGAAAATGGCGTGTATGCGCGTGAAGCCCTATTGGCACTGGTTCTGAACGAAACTATTTAATTGCAGGAGAGACATCATGGTGAAAGAAACTCAACTTCAGGTAGAAGCGATCCGCAACGGCTCAGTGATTGACCATATTCCTGCGAATATCGGGATTAAAGTGCTCAAGCTCTTCAAAATGCACAAAGCAAATGAACGGATTACCATCGGTTTGAACCTGCCTTCGTCGGCACTTGGCGCGAAAGATCTGATCAAAATCGAAAACCTGTACTTAACCGAAGAACAAGCCAATCGCTTGGCACTGTATGCGCCAAACGCAACGGTCAATCAAATTGAAGAGTACAAGGTGGTCAACAAGCTAACATTAAGTCTGCCTGAGCAGATTGTCAGCATTTTTGAATGTCCCAACAGCAACTGTATTTCACACGGCGAGCCTGTTGAAAGCCGCTTTAAAGTCATTCAAAAACAGCAGCAAACTCAGCTCAAATGCCACTACTGTGAAAAAGTATTCTCACGTGAAATCGTGACAGAAACGCGTTAACAACAGGTGGGCCTATCAAGGGCCCGCTTTCCTCTTGAATAAACATGGATATTTATTCAACCTTATAAATAGTTACGCATTCATTGCAGAATAATAAACCAAATAACAACCATTAATCTGGATTATTATTTGGTGATCCCTTTCAAAATACCCCACAAATTTTAGTGATAAACTCATATCCAGAACAAAACCACCAGAGAAGTGGTTATTCGTCAACTGAACGTGCACTCTAAGGTTTTGGGAGTGCTTGATTGAACAGGGAAGATGTACCCAGACGTCACTAGTAAGGAGTTCCCGTGAGTGAAACTCTGCATCGAGCTGAAGCCATTCATGCTGAAGATAAGACCCTAACTGCTGCCTGCAAACGCTTGTTACAACAACAAAGTTTTTGTACTCAAAACGAGCTTCGCGAAGCGCTCATTGATATTGGTTTTGAAGGAATAAGCCAATCCACCGTTTCACGCCTACTCTCTCAATTAGGTGTGGTGAAAGTGCAAAATGCCTGCGGTAAAAAAGTCTACTGTATTACCGTCGAAACGGCCCCTGTACGCGTAGAATCTTCCATCGCCTCTCAAATAGAATTCATCACCCATAACCAAGCGATGGTCGTGGTAAAAACCCACCCCGGTAGCGCGCAACTGGTCGCTCGCTTAGTCGATATTGACCCGCACACCGAAATCCTTGGCACCGTCGGCGGAAACGACACTGTTTTGATCATTCCTAAAGACATCAGCAACATAGATGCTTGTGAACGTGTTGTTCGCACGCGCCTTGGCGTTGCCTAATCAAAATACTGGCCTTTTCATCACTAAAGGCCAGTACCTCTCATGAGTGAGCACCAACACAAATTTTTCATCACATAGTCGCTGATTGATAAATATCTCTCTCTGGCTGAAACTTCTTCACCACAATGCCTGTCTGATTGAGTTAATATGGCTAAAACTAAACTCAAGTAATTACGGTATGCGCACTGCAACTTCACTACTAATTCTGTTTTTCTCGCTGCTCTCAACACCAGCGATGGCGATTTTTGGTAACAACTCGACGCCAAGTTTTGCTCCAAAAACTCAAACGTTTGTTCCAGTTGACGAAGCTTTCTCATTTAACGCTTATCAAAAAGGCGAACACATTTTTATCGACTGGCAAATTCTCCCTGAGTACTACCTGTATCAAGATAAAATCGCTATTAGCGCTGAAAACGCCGTACTGGGTGACTTCAATTACCGAGATGGCGAACCCTACCATGATGAATTCTTCGGTGATGTAAACATCTACACCACACCGCTTTTTGTAGAAGTGCCGTTAAAGCAGGTTAATCAGGAAGGTAAACTCATTGTTCAGTATCAAGGCTGCGCAAAAGCCGGTTTCTGTTACCCGCCAGAAGTAAGAGTCATCAATCTAAAAAGTATTGGCGAACCTTCAGCAACGGCTAGAGAAGAGACTCGCGCACCGCAACAAGCTGAGCAAATCAAAGAGCAACCGACCAGTTCGTTACCAAACCAATCTCAAGAGTCTAATCTGGCTTCAAAATTAGCGGATAACTGGTGGACGCCGCTAATGTTTCTGGCCTTAGGCATCGGCCTTGCCTTTACGCCTTGCGTACTACCGATGTACCCGATTTTAACCAGCATCGTGCTCGGTAGCGGTAAACTCTCTCATCGCCGTGCACTTGGTCTTGCCTTTATTTATGTGCAAGGCATGGCATTAACCTACACCTTACTGGGTTTAGTGGTTGCATCCGCTGGGCTACAATTCCAAGCAGCCATGCAGCATCCATACGTTCTCATTGGCTTAAGCGTACTGTTTGTGGCGTTAGCGGCTTCGATGTTTGGCTTATACACCCTGCAACTACCAAGCAGCGCCCAGACTTGGCTCAATAACCTCAGTAACCAACAAAAAGGGGGCAATACCGCAGGCGTTTTTGCCATGGGCGCGATCTCTGGCTTGGTGTGTTCACCTTGTACCACTGCCCCACTCTCAGGAGCGCTACTTTACGTCGCACAAAGTGGCGATTTGCTGACCGGTGGTGTTGCTCTGTATGCACTGGCAATAGGTATGGGTATTCCTTTGATGCTGGCCGCAGTATTTGGCAACAAACTGCTACCAAAAGCAGGCAGTTGGATGGACAAAGTGAAAACCCTGTTTGGTTTCGTCTTACTCGCGGCTCCAATTTTCTTACTTGAACGCATCCTACCTGAAGTTTGGGCAACAGGATTATGGTCAGCCCTCGGAATTGTGGCTTTCGGTTGGCTCTATCACAGCAAGAACAATCTGCCATTTGGTGGCTGGAAACAGAGTGCGGTGGGGATCATTGCGGTACTCGGTCTGTTTGTCTCTGCCCAACCCATCATTAATTATTGGTTTGGACCACAAACGCATTCTCAACAAACGTCGGTTGAGTTTATTCGAATTAATACAGTCGATGATTTAGAGCTGCAACTGCAAGCGGCAAAAGAATCAGGCAAGCCCGTCATGCTCGATTTTTATGCTGATTGGTGTGTGGCGTGTAAAGAGTTTGAAAAGTACACCTTCCACCAACCAGATGTCGCCGCTAAGTTGCAAAACTTTGTCTTGCTGCAAGCCGACGTGACGAAAAACCAAGCTAAAGACATCGCGCTACTGCAACACATGAATGTGCTGGGTCTACCAACCATCGAGTTTTGGGATAAAGAAGGCAACCGTGTTGCTGGAGCACGCATCACTGGCTTTATGGAAGCCAAGCCTTTCCTTTCCCATATTGAGCATTTTCTAGACAAGTAACGTTATCAACCCAAAAAGCCGCATGACAATATGCGGCTTTTTTAATGACATAAATATACCTGAGATAATCGCCTCAGCGACTCAACATTATGGATACATAGTTATGCTCGGCTCTTTCACATTTTGTGAAGAAACCACTAATAATCTTTTGATACCGGTTGTTGTATTTATCAGCAAATGGTAATACTAATCTTAACAATCTGTTAAAAGTGTAGATTTCATGGACTCGAGTTACACCATCATTATTGCAGATGATCACCCCCTATTTCGCAATGCGCTGTTTCAATCAGTACATATGGCGGTTAGTGGTGCCAACCTGTTAGAAGCGGATTCACTGGAAGCTTTACTCAACTTGTTAGCTAAAGAAGAAGAGCCGGATTTGCTGCTGCTTGATTTAAAAATGCCGGGTGCCAATGGCATGTCTGGCCTAATTCAGCTACGCGCCGAATACCCTGACTTGCCCATCGTCGTGGTTTCTGCCAGCGAAGAGCCAGCGGTAGTTACGCAAGTTAAAAGCCATGGTGCATTTGGTTTTATTCCAAAATCCAGTGATATGCGAGAGCTGGTTAGTGCCTTGAATCAGGTACTCAATGGTGAACCCTTCTTCCCTGAAGGCTCCATCACCAACAGCGCTGCATGTAATGAACTTGCCGATAAGCTGGCGGCATTAACCCCGCAGCAATATAAAGTATTGGGCATGTTGTCCGATGGCCTACTCAATAAGCAAATCGCCTATGAGTTAAATGTCTCTGAAGCCACCATCAAAGCGCACATGACAGCTATTTTCCGTAAGCTTGGCGTTAAGAATCGCACTCAAGCAGTCATCTTACTGCAGCAAATGGAACCTGAGCAGTAAGCTCCACCCTTGCTTCATATTTTAAAGGCCGCAAATGCGGCCTTTATTCATTCTCCGTCAATCAAATACTGACCGCTTATGATGAAAAAGCACAATATATGTGCTTAAAACGTTAGACCTTTGGCTAATTTAACACACCATTAACATCACACTTTTCTCTACATAAAACGCTAAGCGTCCGATATTCGGTCGCTTTTAGTTTTTAACGCCACGACTAAAGTTGAAAAGAGTTCTTGCCAACACCTTGCTATTGTAAATACTGAAACATTTTATTAACAACCAAACATCGTAAGGAGACGGCAATGGCGTTTGAAAGTCAGGAACGAGCCAAGGCCTACTGGGATAAGAACGTAAAACTGATGATCAACCTCATGGTGATCTGGTTTGTCGTATCTTTCGGCTGCGGTATTTTATTCGTAGATGTCCTCAACCAGATTCAAATTGGCGGCTATAAACTGGGCTTCTGGTTTGCTCAGCAAGGCTCTATCTACACCTTCTTAGGCATTATTTTCTACTACGCGTGGAAAATGCGCCAACTAGACCGCGAATTTAATGTAGACGAGTAAGGAGCTGGTCAGATGGATTTGAAAACGATTACGTATCTCGTTGTAGGCGCAACCTTTATCTTGTATATCGGTATCGCTATTTGGGCCCGCGCGGGATCAACCAAAGAATTCTACGTTGCAGGTGGGGGCGTCAACCCTATCGCCAATGGTATGGCAACCGCAGCTGACTGGATGTCAGCAGCATCATTCATCTCAATGGCAGGCTTGATTGCCTTCATGGGATACGGTGGTAGTGTCTTCCTTATGGGTTGGACTGGCGGTTATGTATTGCTGGCACTATTGCTCGCTCCTTACCTACGTAAGTTTGGTAAATTTACCGTACCAGAATTCGTGGGTGAGCGCTTTTACTCAAATGCGGCACGTGTTGTAGCAGTAGCTTGTCTGATCATCGCCTCGGTAACTTACGTTATCGGACAGATGAAAGGTGTCGGCGTTGCATTCGGCCGTTTCCTTGAAGTGGATTACTCGACAGGTCTTCTGATCGGTATGTGTATCGTCTTCATCTACGCGGTTATGGGCGGCATGAAAGGCATCACTTACACCCAGATTGCGCAATACTGTGTCCTCATTCTTGCTTACACTATTCCAGCAGTATTTATCTCGCTTCAGCTTACTGGTAACCCAATTCCACAAATCGGCTTGGGTAGTACTATGACGGGCAGTGATGTTTATCTGCTTGATCGGCTCGATCAAGTCGTCACCGAACTCGGATTTACTGAGTACACCACCGCAGTTCGGGGCGATACGTTAAACATGTTCGTGTACACCATGTCACTGATGATTGGTACGGCGGGTCTTCCTCACGTTATCATCCGTTTCTTTACCGTGCCGAAAGTGCGTGATGCACGTACCTCAGCAGGTTGGGCATTAGTATTCATCGCTATTCTCTATACGACAGCACCGGCTGTGTCAGCGATGGCACGTCTAAACCTAATGGATACGGTGAACCCAGCGCCAGGGCAACACCTCATCTATGATGAGCGTCCTGATTGGTTCAAGAACTGGGAAACAACAGGCCTACTTGGCTTTGAAGATAAAAACGGCGATGGTGCGATTCAATACACCTCAAATGCAGAAACAAATGAGCTAAAAGTAGACCGCGACATCATGGTTCTGGCGAACCCAGAGATCGCAAAACTGCCTAACTGGGTCATTGCACTGGTTGCTGCAGGTGGCTTAGCTGCCGCACTCTCAACCGCAGCCGGCTTGTTACTCGCGATTTCATCAGCCATATCTCATGACTTAATCAAAGGGGTCATTAATCCGAATATTTCGGAGAAGAAAGAGCTACTCGCCAGCCGGATTTCCATGGCCGTCGCCATTGCTGTGGCAGGCTATCTCGGACTCAATCCACCCGGTTTTGCCGCAGGTACGGTAGCACTGGCCTTTGGTCTGGCAGCATCCTCCATCTTCCCAGCCTTGATGATGGGGATCTTCAGTAAGAACATCAACAAGGAAGGTGCGATTGCAGGTATGATTGCTGGTATTACTATCACGTTGTTCTACGTGTTCCAGCACAAAGGCATCCTATTTGTAGCTGACTGGAAATACCTACAAAGCTGGGGCAGCAACTGGTTCCTAGGTATTGAGCCAAACGCCTTTGGTGCGATTGGTGCAGTATTTAACTTCGCTGTAGCGTTTGCAGTTTCGAAAGTAACGGCTGAAACACCACAAGAAGTAAAAGATCTGGTTGAACACGTCCGCGTTCCAGCTGGGGCTGGTGATGCAGTAGACCACTAAGTTTACAATCAAACCCACAAAAGCCCCTTCGGGGGCTTTTTTATTCACCTCAATACGTTATCTTTAACGGATACAGATTGAGATAAGCCATTGAAAATAATAAACAGTCGCTTATCCAAATGGGTATTAATGTTGTCGTTGCAAGGAAGCCTATATGTTTAAAAACAAGCACATCGTGGTTGCTTTATTGATTGCCCCAGTCCTCTCACTGATCGCTTATTTCGGCACTGATATTGCGCTAAGCGAAAAACCTCATGCTGCAAAAGAAGGGGAAAGTTACAAGTTGGTCAGCAAGTCGAATTGCCGCTATACCAGCGGATTATGCGACATGGAAAACGGTGATTTTAAAGTGCAGTTTCGCTCTGAAAAGTTGACGGAGACAGAACTTAAACTGTCACTAAGATCGGCTCACTCACTGGAAGGCATTAAGCTGTCACTGGTCAATTCTGAAGATGAGCGTGGCAATCCGGTTGATATGGTAGCCAGCGACAGTACGGGTAAACATTGGCAACTGACCCTTGCAGCTCCAGCATCCGATCAAAGCTGGCTGCGTGTAGTGATCCAATCTAACAACACCTTGTACTATGGTGATACACAAACCAAGTTTGTGGTTTATGAAACCTTACTTAACAAAGCCGAATAGTGTTGTTGAATAAAAAGAGCCGCAAATGCGGCTCTTTTTTGTTTTATGCTACCCGATTGAGTATCGCCCGCAATTTCAATGGTTTTACTGGCTTAGGGATAAAGCTAAATCCGTTAGATTCAATGCCATCCATCATATCTTTCGTTCGATCAGCACTGATGATCACACCGATAAAACGGTCACCGAAACGTAGCTTGCACTGCTGAAGTACCTCTAACCCAGTTCGTCCATTATCAAGACGGTAGTCAGACAAAATCACATCAGGCAACCACTCTTCATCAATGGCTTTGAGGCTCTGCACGATATCCATGGCGGTTCGCACATCACAACCCCAGCGTGCCAATAAGTTCTCCATCCCAACCAGAATATCCGCTTCATTATCGACACACAGCACTTTCAAATGACTCAGATCAGAACTGGCCGCTGGCGTATTCACCACAGGTTGAGGCACGATCTCATCGACTCGATTCAGCACCAATGAGAATACACTGCCTTGCTTTGGCCATGAACGCATAGTGATTTGATGACCTAACACATGGGCGATCCCTTTCGAAATGGCTAAGCCCAGCCCAAGTCCTTGGTCTGAGCGCACCTGAGTCCCACGGTTAAACTCTTCAAAAATCTCTTGTTGCTTGTCTTCATCAATGCCCATGCCATTGTCCCACACATCGATTCTCACCTTACCTTGGTAACGGCGCGCACCGAGTACAACCTTGCCTTTTGGGCTGTAACGAAATGCGTTGGTCAAAAAGTTCTGCACCACACGGCGCAGCAACTTAGGATCGGATTGAACAAATAATCGGTTTGGGATCATGGTGAACTCAATCCCTTGTTGTTTAGCCAACGCGCTAAACTCGGCGTTGAGATTTGCCATCACATCATTGAGAGCAAAACCATGTACGTTGATATCTAACTTCCCTGACTCAAGCCGCGAAATATCGAGCAAATCACCAATCAAGTCCTCCGCAGCCCCTAGCGCACTTTCAATATGGGTAGATAACTTGCGCGTTTCATCATCCGTCGCGACTTCAGACAGCGATGAAGCAAACAGGCGAGCTGCATTGAGAGGTTGCATTAAGTCATGACTCACAGCCGCTAAGAAACGAGATTTGGATTGCGATTCATGTTCAGAACGCTGCGTTGCGGCAACCAACTGCTTGTTCAACTGCTCAAGTTCTTGAGTCCGAGCATGGACACGTTCTTCCAAGGTTTCATTGGCCTCTTTGAGCGCCTTTTCTGCGTCTCGGAAAACCGTGATATCAGTAAAGCTCATAACGAAGCCACCACCGGGCATAGGATTCCCCTGCACTTCAATCACGCGACCATCAGGCCGCACTCGGGACGAGATATGCCTCGTCCCTTGCTCTAAATGGAAAATTCGACGTCGCACATGATCTTCAGGATCGCCCGGTCCACATAACCCTTGCTGTGCATTGTGTCGGATCACATCTGCGATCGGCCGTCCTACTTGGATCAAGCCCACAGGGAAGGTGAATAGCTCGAGATAACGTTGATTCCAGGCGACAAGGCGTAATTGCTTGTCCACCACTGCAATGCCTTGACCAATATGCTCAATCGCACCTTGCAATAACCCACGGCTAAAGTCGTACAACTCAGAGGCTTCATCGACAATAGTGGCGACTTCTTCAAGCTGCATATTGCGCCCTTGCAGTGCAGACGTAAGCACCAACTTAGCCGAAGACGCGCCAAACACCCCAGCCAATACCCGCTCAGTATGACGGATCAAGGTCGATGGCGCTTGCTGGTTAGGCAGCATGGTTTCCCGTTGTTGTCCCCAGTACTGGTTGAACGCATTACGTACCCGATTACGCCCGACAAAGCGCGACGCTAACATTTCCAATTCCCCAACTGTCACGCGGCTTTGGTATAGGCTCATGTTCTCACTTTCAGGCAGTGGCGTACCAATAAACGATGCCGATTGCAGCCGCTCACTTAAACTGGAACGAGTAAACATAGAAACCATGATATAGCAGACAGCGTTGAGGGTAATACTTAGCAGCATGCCCCAGTCTGAGCTTTGGATTCCCATTTCATGGAAAAATGGTGGTGGCGTGATAAGCCAAAGCAGGAAGTTATTACTGGCATCCCCTGCCAGCATATCGGTCTGACTCATTAGGGTGATAAGCCACAAGGTAAAGCCGAAAGCTAAGCCGACATAAACTCCTTTTCGGTTCCCTTGGCGCCAGTACATGCCTCCCAACAATGCCGGAGCGAATTGGGTAATCGCGGCAAAAGAGAGAAAACCAATCGCCGACAGCGAGTGAATGCTACCCAAGGCCTGATAAAAGCCCCACGCTCCCAGTAAAAGCAACAAGATTAAGCCACGACGGATCACCAGTAACAGACCAGAAAAATGACGATGATTGCGTTGAGATAAACGCATCCGGCGCAGCAGCAACGGCATCACTAAATCGTTCGAAACCATGATGGCAAGCGCGATGGTTGACACAATCACCATACCACTGGCCGCTGATGTACCACCTAAAAATGCTAACAGTGCAATATCATTGGCGCCGACCGACATCGGTAAGCTGATCACATAAGTGTCGGCAGAACCTGAACCTAGCAGCGCTTGTCCAACCCATGCAATGGGCAATACAAACAGCCCCATCAACACCAGATACAACGGGAACAGCCAACGTGCTGTATGTAAATCCTGAGCGCGTTCATTCTCCACCACCATGGTATGGAATTGGCGCGGTAAACAGACGATCGCCATCATGGTCAATAAGGTGTGGATCAGCAAGGTTGCCACATTCGGCGACTGATAAGTTTGAGCGGCAATTTGAGACAGTTCAACGTCAGGACGTTCTAAAGCGAGATAGAGAATAAAGCAGCCGACCACCAAAAACGCCACCAGCTTGATGATGGATTCAAACGCAATGGCCATCATCATCCCGCGGTGATGTTCGGTATTATCAATATGGCGCGTACCAAATAACATGGTAAAAACCGCCAGTGCCAACACCACAAACCAAGAAACATCGAAACCGCTCTGTTCAAACTGAACGGGTAATTCTGGAGCAATGATCTCCAGCCCCATGGTAATACCACGCAGCTGTAAGGCGATATAAGGTAAGATGCCAACCACCGCAATCAAGGTGATCACAACCGCTAACCCTTGAGATTTGCCATAGCGGGCAGCGATAAAGTCAGCAATAGAGGTAATGTGCTCTCGTTTGGCGACTAAGATAAGACGTGCTAACACGCGCCAACCAAAAGTAAAGACTAAAATCGGGGCAATATAAATAGGCAGGAAAGACCAAGGGTTGGAGCTGGCTTGCCCTACCGTGCCGTAAAACGTCCACGAGGTACAATACACAGCGATCGATAAACTGTAGATCCATGGTCGCCATTTCGCTAACCATCCTTTCCGTTTATCGCCATACCAAGCGATAAAAAACAGCACGCCCAAATAAAGCAGTGATACGGGAATCACTATCCATCCTTGCATTTGATACCCCAGTTTTCTTCCATAAAAAAACCTCTCCCAAATCTCAGCGTAAGGGAGAGGTTTCATTTAACTATTTATTTGCAACTGAGACAAAGGTTAGTTTTTAATCTCAGATGGTTGAGCTTAATTCTGTGCTTTCGGCTCCGCTTTTGTCAGATCAATATCACTGACTGACGAAGGTTGCGGGTCCACTTTGATGAACAGTGCAATCACACCCATTGCCGCCATCGCCCAGAAAACACTAGAGCCATAGTGCTCATAACCCCAACCACTCAAGGTTGTCATTAACGCGATAAACGCGCCAAGCGGAATGGCATTGTAGAGTGACTGTAGAGCCACAATCTTGCGCTCTCCTGAGTTTTGAATGTACTGAATCGCTGCGATATGCGCCATTGCAAACGTCACACCATGCAGTAACTGAATCACAACCAGTGCAGGTAACGCAGTTGTCGAGGCAATCAGCCCCCAACGAGCGATCACACCAATCGATGCAGCCACAAACAGCGCACGCATTGACCAGCCGCCAAATAGACGCTTACTCAAGGCAAAAATAGCCACTTCAGACACCACACCAAGGCTCCATAGGTAACCGATGATGTCTTCTGAATGACCTGCTTCTTTCCAGTAAATGGAGCTGAAGCTGTAGTAAGCCGCGTGACTACCTTGGATCAAAGCAACCAAGATCAGGAACTTTACAATCGGCCATTCACGTAGAAGCTGGGATAACTTCGGACGCTCTACATTACCTTCAGCAGCACTTTTCGGCATTGGGTTGGTGTTGCGCAATGACGCCAGAATAGAAAATGCAACACCCGCTAACGCCGTGTAGATGATCATGTCTGTGCCGTATTTCGCCACCATAAAACCAACTACCGTCGAACCTGCGATAAAGGCAACGGAACCCCACAAACGAGTGCGGCCATAGTCCAGCATTTTTAAGCGGGAATAGTAGTTCGCCATTGAGTCTGACAGCGGAACAATCGGGCCAACACACATGTTGTATAAAATCGTAGCCAATGCCATTAGCCAGAAACTACCACCGGTGAAGAAGTGGAATGCGATGAAAATCAGCGACGCGAGACTAAACCAACGCAACGCAGGCATCAGATGTTCTACTTTGTGAATACGTGGCGTGATCAACATATTCGCCACACAACGCGTCGCAAAGCCAATACCGATTAGCACACCAATATCAGTGGCTGATACGCCTTGGTCTTCAAACCACAGCGCCCAAAATGGCAAATACACGCCATAGGAAAAAAAGAAGCCGAGAAAGTACTGGGATATCCAGCCATACGGAGAAGGAGAGAACATCAGCCAACCTACATAAATTATACGAATAAAAAACGGCGGTATTATCCTCTTTGTGCAAGTGGATAAAAAGGGAATAAAACTCAGATGAGTGTTTCCTTATTCAGACAAACACTATTTTTTTGCCTTTTTTACGCGACTAATTCGACCAAAGTCGTCTGGTAAGACAAGCATAATTTGTCACACTAATGGAAACGGTCGTTACATCACCGGAGCGTGTAGAATGCCAGATAAATTTAACATGCAGTCCCCTCCATTCGATCGACTCACGCAGGCACAACAAACTAAGCTGCGTTCGTCGTTGGATGTCGCCTACTATCGGGAAAAAGACGTGATCCTGATGACCGGTGCAGAAAGTCAACATCTACACATTCTGATCAAAGGCGCCGTCGAAGAACGCGATGAAACTGGAAAAGAAGTCTTCGCCCACTACGCCAATGATGATTTATTTGATGTCCGTTCCCTTTTTGAAGGCGCAAGCCGGCACCATTATATAGCGCTAGAAGATACCTTATCCTATTTGCTGCCTAAGTCGATTTTTCTCGAGCTATATAATGAAAACGGCCAATTCGCTGCGTATTTCGACAACAACCTAGCACGCCGACAAGAGTTAATCGAAGCCGCGCAACAACAGCAAAATCTAGCCGAGTTTATTTTAACTAAGGTGGATAAAAGTATTTATCACCCACCGATGATCCTTTCCCATCAAGAGCCGATCAATGCCGTCACGCGCCAGTTAAAAGAGAACGGTGTCGATTCCGCCTTGATAGAGCTGGATTCGAATGATCCGCGTATCTTGCAACACCCCAATGAGCTCCCGTATGGCATCGTCACGCGAACCAATATGTTGCATGCGGTGATGCTGGATCAGCACCCTCTTGATACTCCCGTAGGAGAGATAGCAACGTTTCCAGTTTTTCATGTCGATGATGGTGACTTCCTATTCAATGCCATGATCACCATGACTCGAAATCGGATGAAGCGCGTTATGGTCTGTGATGGTAAAGAAGCTGTGGGCATGCTCGATATGACCCAGATCCTCAGTGCTTTCTCAACCCATTCCCATGTATTAACTCTGAGCATTGCAAGGGCCAGCAGCATTGAGGAATTGGCATTGGCCTCGAACAAACAGCGCCAACTCGTTGAAAGCCTACTCTCTAACGGCATCCGCACACGCTTTATCATGGAACTCATTTCTGCTGTTAATGAACAAATTATCGAGAAAGCTTTTGAACTCATTGTTCCCCCGGCCCTTCACGATCACTGTTGTTTGATCGTTTTAGGCTCAGAAGGCCGAGGGGAGCAAATTTTAAAAACTGACCAAGACAATGCACTGATCATCGAAGACGTTTTAGAGTGGCCGCAGTGTGCTCAGATCATGGATAACTTTACCCATACGCTTCAACAATTGGGTTACCCGCTTTGCCCAGGTAATGTCATGGTCAACAATCCTAAATGGGTTAAATCTCAACATGAATGGATGTCCACCATCTCTGGCTGGGTGCAGGCCGCCGCACCCGATCAGGTGATGGATCTCGCCATCGTAGCAGACGCCCACGCAGTCGCAGGTAACAGAGACTTGCTGACCCCGATCAGTCAACACCTGCACCAGTTAATGACCAATAAAATGCTGGTACTACAAGAATTCACCCGCCCTGCGCTGCAATTCTCAATTCCATTGACACTGTTTGGTAACGTCAAAAAAGACAAAGAAGGACTGGATCTCAAACGTGGCGGGATTTTCCCGATAGTACATGGCATCCGTGCACTCGCATTGGAATATGCGGTGAGTGAAAAAAACACCTTCGACCGAATTGAAGTATTGCGCCAGAAACGAATTCTTGAACCAGACACTGCCGATAATCTCAGCGAAGCACTGAAACTCTTTTTCAAGCTGCGCCTTGCACAACAACTGTCTCATCAACACAGTCACAACCGCATCGACCTCAAAACACTGGAACGAACTGAACGTGACTTACTGCGTCATAGTCTGCACGTCGTGAAGAAATTCAAACAGTTCCTTGGTTATCACTATCAAATTCGTGATTGAGGTATTTTATGAATTGGCTAACAAGAAAACTTTGGTACCTCAAACTCAAAAACTCACCATATCGCCCATTATTTGGAGTCGTTGCTAAGGGTGAGTATGTCTCACTCGATTGTGAAACCACCAGCTTGGACCCTAACCGAGCCGAACTGGTAACCATTGCCGCCACCAAAATTATCGATAATCGCATCATCACCAGCGCCCCATTTGAAGTCCATCTGCGCGCGCCGCAATCACTCGACTCTGGCTCAGTCAAAATCCACCATATACGGCACCAAGACCTAGTAGATGGAATTGATGAGAAACAAGCCTTAATTCAACTACTGGCATTTATTGGCAATCGTCCTTTAGTCGGCTACCACATTCGTTATGACAAAAAGATCCTCGATCTCGCTTGTCGTCGTCATTTAGGCTTCCCATTACCTAACCCCTTGGTAGAAGTGAGTCAGATTTATCATGACAAGCTCGAACGTCATCTACCCAATGCCTATTTTGATTTAAGTCTGGACGCAATTTGTAAACATCTCGACCTACCACTACAAAACAAACACGATGCACTGCAAGATGCCATTGCCGCCGCTTTGGTCTTTGTCCGCCTGACAAAAGGTGATCTTCCCCACATAAACTTCCCTTATACCCGCTAACAACAGATCCGATCTGCGTCTCAGAACAAAGCATAACTCTTTATATTTCCAGCATATTCCTCTCTCTCATCCTAAAGTCTAATTGTGGATTCATGCCGTGTGGCAGAGAGTTATACCCATATGGACATTCCGAGGATGCGCATCAAGCCATCAGGAAACTTGCTCAGTTCACAAGGCATTCGGCACAAGGAGAGAAGCAATGAGTGAAGCCCACGTTTATCCGGTAAAAGAAAATATTAAAGCAAACACCCACGCGGATAATGAAACTTATCTAGCCATGTACCAACAGTCTGTGCGTGATCCAGAGGGCTTCTGGGCCGAGCATGGAAAAATTGTTGATTGGATTAAACCGTTCACCCAAGTCAAAAATACCTCATTCGATACAGGTCACGTTGATATTCGCTGGTTTGAAGACGGCACTCTAAATGTGTCAGCAAACTGTATCGACCGCCATCTCGCGGAGCGTGGCGATGATGTTGCTATCATCTGGGAAGGTGACGACCCAGCAGACGATAAAACACTGACATTTAATGAGCTGCACAAAGAAGTGTGTAAGTTCTCGAACGCACTAAAAGAGCAAGGGGTACACAAAGGCGACGTGGTTTGCCTTTATATGCCAATGGTGCCTGAAGCAGCGATTGCCATGTTGGCATGTACTCGTATTGGCGCTGTACATACGGTGGTCTTCGGTGGTTTCTCACCAGAAGCACTGTCCGGTCGTATCATCGATTCTGATGCGAAAGTCGTGATCACCGCCGACGAAGGGGTTCGTGGTGGCCGTGCCGTTCCTTTGAAAAAGAACGTAGATGAAGCGCTAACCAACCCAGAAGTCAAAACCATCAACAAAGTTGTGGTGCTGAAACGCACCGGTGGTGACGTTGAGTGGCATTCACACCGCGATGTTTGGTGGCATGAAGCGACTGCGAATGTTTCTGAAGATTGCCCACCAGAAGAGATGAAAGCAGAAGATCCACTGTTCATTCTGTATACGTCAGGGTCGACAGGCAAGCCAAAAGGCGTACTGCACACAACGGGTGGCTATTTGGTTTACGCTACAATGACGTTTAAGTATGTTTTCGATTATCAAGAAGGGGAAACATTCTGGTGTACTGCTGATGTTGGCTGGATCACAGGCCACACTTACCTCATCTACGGTCCACTCGCCAATGGCGCAAAAACTATTTTGTTTGAAGGCGTGCCAAACTACCCAAGCACCGCTCGCATGAGTGAAGTGGTCGATAAACACCAAGTGAACATCCTTTATACGGCTCCAACCGCGATTCGCGCTCTGATGGCAAAAGGTAATGAAGCTGTTGAAGGAACATCTCGTTCTAGCCTACGTGTCATGGGTTCGGTTGGTGAACCCATCAACCCTGAAGCGTGGGAGTGGTACTACAAAACCATAGGTAATGAGCAATCTCCGATTGTTGATACATGGTGGCAAACCGAAACGGGTGGTATTTTGATTGCGCCACTACCAGGGGCGACGGATCTAAAACCGGGCTCAGCAACACGTCCTTTCTTTGGTGTTCAGCCAGCACTTGTCGATAACATGGGCAACATCATCGAAGAGACCGCAGCAGAAGGAAACTTGGTTATTCTTGATTCATGGCCTGGCCAAATGCGCACGGTTTATGGTGACCATGAACGCTTTGAACAGACTTACTTCTCAACCTTTAAAGGCATGTATTTTACCAGTGACGGTGCGCGCCGTGATGAAGACGGATACTACTGGATCACAGGTCGTGTTGATGATGTATTGAATGTCTCAGGTCACCGTATGGGTACGGCTGAAATAGAATCGGCACTAGTAGCACACTCCAAAATTGCCGAAGCAGCAATCGTCGGGATCCCACACGATATTAAAGGTCAGGCGATCTACGCTTACATCACTCTGAATGATGGCGAGATCCCAAGCGCAGAGCTGCATAAGGAAGTAAAAGATTGGGTACGTAAAGAAATAGGTCCAATTGCGACACCAGACGTCCTGCACTGGACTGACTCTCTACCAAAAACTCGTTCAGGTAAGATCATGCGCCGTATCCTACGTAAGATCGCAACCGGTGATACCAGTAACTTGGGTGATACTTCAACGCTAGCAGACCCAAGTGTGGTTGATAAACTGATCGCAGAGAAAGCCGAACTGGTTTAAATCAAAGAGCATCACGCTCCTGTCATGCCGCCACTTCATGTGGCGGTTTTTTATTTCCGCAATTTACCGTCATGCTGACACTAACTGTCTACTCCTTAAGAATAATTCCCACTTTCGCACATTTTTAACCACACATTAGTCATGGTTAATTGTTTTTTTGTTATCTTGGTTACAAAAATCAGCTCTACAATCGGGAGATTAGACCAGTAATTTGCTGCGATTTGCGTTGAATTAGCTATAATCTGGGTCTATTTAGTAATATTGGCTAACTTTTAATACAAAAAATTAGCCTGAATACCCGATAATATGGGAATATTCCAGTTCGTATCACGAAATAGGAAGTTGTCGACACAATGGCTGCAAAATCACGAATTCTTGTCCTAAATGGTCCTAATCTTAATCTTTTAGGGTTACGTGAACCGGCACATTACGGTTCTCAAACTCTTGATCAGATCATTGACAAGCTAAAAGAACAAGCGGATCAGGCCGATGTTGAATTAGAACATCTTCAGTCCAATCGTGAGTATGAACTGATTGAAGCAATCCATACCAATTATGGTAAAGCCGATTTTATTATTATAAATCCAGCTGCTTTTACCCATACCAGCGTTGCATTACGTGATGCCCTGCTTGGTGTTGCTATCCCATTTATCGAAGTGCACTTATCGAATGTGCACGCCCGTGAACCATTTCGTCATCACTCCTACCTGTCTGATAAAGCGCAAGGAGTGATTTGCGGCTTGGGCGCACAAGGTTATGAATTCGCTCTGTCTGCTGCCATAAACCATTTGCAGGCACAGTAACACAACACACTCTGCAGCCCAGTAAGGGCTGTCTTATTCACAAGATAAAAGAGAAAGAAACATGGATATCCGTAAAATCAAGAAGCTTATCGAGTTAGTTGAAGAGTCTGGCATTGCTGAGCTAGAAATCTCTGAAGGTGAAGAGTCTGTACGCATCAGCCGTAATGGTGTAGCTGCAGCGGCGGCACCTGTTCAGTACGCGCCTGCACCTGTAGCGGCACCAGCACCAACTGCGGCGGCAGCACCGGTAGCAGAAGCAGCAGCACCTGCAGCGGCGGCTCCAACTGGCCACCAAGTTCTTTCTCCAATGGTAGGTACTTTCTACCGTTCTCCAAGTCCAGACGCGAAATCTTTCATCGAAGTTGGTCAATCAGTTAACGCTGGCGACACGCTATGTATCGTTGAAGCAATGAAAATGATGAACCAAATCGAAGCTGACAAGTCTGGTGTTGTTACCGCTATCCTAGTTGAAGACGGCCAACCAGTTGAATTCGACCAACCACTTGTTGTTATCGAATAATAGAGGCTCTCTCTTATGCTAGATAAATTAGTCATCGCGAACCGAGGTGAAATTGCACTTCGAATTCTTCGCGCATGTAAAGAACTAGGTATTAAAACGGTCGCTGTTCACTCAACAGCTGACCGCGACCTAAAACACGTACTGCTTGCAGACGAAGCAATCTGTATCGGTCCTGCTCGTGGTATCGACAGCTACCTAAACATTCCTCGCATCATTTCTGCTGCAGAAGTGACTGGCGCAGTAGCAATCCACCCGGGTTACGGCTTCCTGTCAGAAAACGCAGATTTTGCAGAACAAGTTGAACGCAGCGGCTTCATCTTCGTTGGTCCTAAAGCTGACACTATTCGCATGATGGGTGACAAAGTATCAGCGATCACTGCAATGAAGAAAGCGGGCGTTCCTTGTGTACCAGGTTCTGACGGTCCACTGGACGACGACGAAGCAAAAAACAAAGCACACGCTAAACGTATTGGCTACCCAGTAATAATCAAAGCTTCTGGCGGCGGCGGTGGTCGTGGTATGCGTGTTGTTCGCTCTGAAGGTGAACTCGTTGAAGCAATCGCAATGACTCGTGCTGAAGCAAAAGCGGCATTCAACAACGACATGGTTTACATGGAGAAATTCCTAGAAAACCCTCGTCACGTTGAAGTTCAAGTGATTGCTGACGGCCAAGGTGGTGCAATCCACCTAGGTGAGCGTGACTGTTCAATGCAACGTCGTCACCAGAAAGTTGTTGAAGAAGCACCAGCTCCAGGTATCACTGAAGAGATGCGTAAGTACATCGGTGAACGTTGTACTCGTGCATGTATCGAGATCGGTTACCGCGGTGCAGGTACTTTTGAATTCCTATACGAAAATGGCGAATTCTACTTCATCGAAATGAACACTCGTATTCAGGTAGAGCACCCAGTAACAGAAATGGTAACTGGCGTTGACCTTATCAAAGAACAACTGCGCGTAGCAGCGGGTCAACCTCTGTCGTTCACTCAGGATGACATTAAGATCCGTGGCCATGCGATTGAGTGTCGTATCAACGCAGAAGACCCAGAGCGCTTCCTACCATCACCAGGTAAGATTGAACGCTTCCACGCTCCAGGCGGCATGGGTGTTCGTTGGGAATCGCACATCTATACAGGCTACACAGTGCCACCTCACTACGATTCAATGATCGGTAAACTGATCACATTCGGTGAGAACCGTGACGTTGCGATTGCACGCATGAAAAACGCACTGGGTGAGATGATTGTTGAAGGTATTAAGACTAACGTTCCTCTACAAGAAAGCATTATGAATGATGAAAACTTCCAACACGGTGGTGCCAACATTCATTACCTAGAGAAGAAACTCGGTCTACAGTAAGCGTTACTGTTATTCTTACTCAAAATGCCCACTTCGGTGGGCATTTTTTATTTTGTCACCACCTTAGACTCAAACAACGAGTGCACTTCTGCTACACTCTGCGCCAAAGTTAATTGTTAAGAGCTCATACTCATGCCTTGGATTCAAATCAAACTCAATGCGACCAATGAAAATGCTGAACAGATCGGCGATATGTTAATGGAAGAAACGGGCGCTTTGTCTGTCACTTTCCTAGACGCTCACGACACGCCAGTATTTGAACCACTTCCGGGTGAAACTCGCCTTTGGGGTGATACCGATATCTTGGCTCTGTATGACGCGGAAGCGGACACTGATTTCATCATTGAACAAGCCAAGCTCAGCCAGTTACTTCCTGAAGGCTTCGCCTTTAAAGTGGAGCAACTAGAAGACAAAGATTGGGAACGTGAATGGATGGATAACTTCCACCCAATGAAGTTTGGTGAACGTCTGTGGATCTGCCCAAGCTGGCGTGATATCCCTGAGCCGGATGCTGTCAATGTGATGCTCGATCCTGGTCTAGCATTTGGTACCGGAACACACCCAACCACAGCACTGTGTCTTGAGTGGCTCGAAGGCCTGGATCTGTCTGGTAAAACCGTAATCGACTTCGGTTGTGGCTCTGGCATCCTCGCGATCGCAGCGATCAAACTTGGCGCCGCTAAAGTCATTGGGATCGATATTGATCCGCAAGCACTGCTGGCTTCAAAAGATAATGCAGAGCGCAATGGTGTTGCTAAGCAATTAGAAGTATTCCTACCACAAGATCAACCTGAAGGTTTGCTTGCCGATGTCGTGGTTGCCAACATTCTTGCAGGGCCACTACGTGAGCTTTCTCCTATCATTAAAGGCCTTGTCAAACCAAATGGCCAATTGGCAATGTCTGGTGTCTTAGACACTCAAGCAGAAGATGTCGCTAACTATTACCGCGATGAAATGACCATTGACCCAATCGTTGAACAAAGCGAATGGTGTCGAATTTCAGGTCAAAAAAACGCGTAATACACCCCTGACTAACCATGTAATTGGCTACGAATTAGTGCCAATGACAGCATAAAATGCTTATTTCTTGTGCTACCACAAATTGGCATTTTTTGCTCTGTTATTGGCAATTTTTACGTTTCAGCCATCAGTTTATTAAATTGCATGGATCGCGATAACGGATAATTGTTTGAAATTCATACAATTTACAAAAACAAATTGTAAATGCTCAAATAATAGTCTTTTCACGCAGTAAAAAAATGCGTAAAATGCGCGCCCTTGCTGGTACAGAACTGTGATTGATGTTTTGAAAATCGGAAACTATCAACTTAAGAATAATCTCATCGTGGCCCCAATGGCCGGCGTCACCGATAGACCGTTTCGTGAGTTGTGTCTTCGCTATGGTGCGGGAATGGCCGTCAGTGAAATGATGTCCTCGAACCCTAAGCTGTGGAAAACATCAAAATCAAAACAACGCATGGTACATGAGGGTGAATCGGGCATTCGCTCGGTACAGATTGCGGGTTCTGATCCAAAGCTAATGGCTGAGGCTGCTCAGTTCAGTGTTGAAAACGGTGCGCAAATCATCGACATCAACATGGGATGCCCAGCTAAAAAAGTGAATAAGAAGCTAGCCGGCTCTGCACTACTCAAGTTTCCAGACATCATTGAACAGGTGCTGAAAGCAGTAGTAGAAGCAGTGGATGTCCCTGTGACACTCAAAACCCGAACTGGCTGGGATACAGAAAATAAAAACTGTGTCCAAATCGCTAAACTCGCCGAAGACTGCGGCATACAAGCGCTTGCTCTGCATGGCAGAACCAAAGCCTGTATGTACAAAGGAGAGGCAGAATACGACAGCATTAAAGCGGTAAAACAGGCGATTTCCATCCCGGTTATTGCTAACGGTGATATCGATAGCCCGGAAAAAGCCAAATTTGTACTGGAGTACACCGGTGCAGACGCTTTAATGATTGGACGCCCTGCCCAAGGTCGTCCGTGGATTTTTCAGGAAATCCAACACTATTTGGAAAACGGCACCACTATGCCTGAACTTCCTTTAGAGGAAGTGAAAGACATCCTGCTTGGCCATGTAAACGCTCTGCATGACTTTTATGGAGAGTATTTGGGTCCTCGCATCGCGCGTAAGCACGTTGGCTGGTACCTAAAAGAACATGAACAAGCGAGTGAGTTTCGCCGTACCTTCAACGCTATTGACGCAGCAGAGCTGCAACTTGAAGCGTTAGAAGGTTACTTTGATTTAGCCTAGATAGTTGAAGTTTCAGCGAGGCGACAAATAAATTCAGCTCTATGAACATAGGTTTTCTATTTGAATAGAGGCATTTATTCAGTCAACAACGCTGCAACGACAAATATGACAGGCATAACGTTGCATCATAATTAGAGAAGAGCTAGACCGAATATGTTCGAACAAAATCTGACTTCAGAAGCATTAACAGTAACTACAGTGACGTCACAAGATCAAATCACTCAAAAGCCTTTACGTGATTCTGTTAAAGCATCTCTTAAAAACTACCTAGCACAACTAAACGGCCAGGAAGTAACAGAACTATACGAATTAGTTCTAGCTGAAGTTGAACAGCCACTACTAGACACCATCATGCAGTACACTCGCGGTAACCAAACTCGCGCAGCGACTATGATGGGTATCAACCGCGGTACTCTTCGCAAGAAACTGAAAAAATACGGCATGAACTAATTGGTTCCTGCAGTAGCACATAAAAAGACGGCGCGTAATGCGCCGTTTTTTTTATGTCTGACAATACTCACTTAATGAATGTTGCAACTGCTCTTCTATCAACCCTTTCGCCACAGAGTTAAATAAGGTTTTGACCTTTTCAAGTTGATCGCTGTCTGCTTGGTTAATCAAAGGAATAAGCTGCTCTAAACGCCAGTGCTTCCGGTGATTAAAACGAGCAAAATCTGAAGAGCCGGTTTTATTCCATTGATCATCCAGTTGGAAAATTGCGTGGGATAAGGCAAAGAATGAGAAAGGGATGCGCGGTTGATTCACTTCTTTTTCGTATTGGCGATAAGTGGTATCAGAGATATCCAACAGCTCTGACACCTGCTCTTGAGTCAGCTCAAGGTGCTGGCGAATGAACTTCATATTACGTGCGACTTTGACGTAATAGTGGCTATCAATGTCCTGTAAAACATCCAGCAAACTCGGAACCTTGTGTGGGTAAGGTTCACTAACCTCTCGATTTCCCATGATCTCCTTGCTTAAACTGAGCAGCGACTGGAACGTGTTTTCATTAGCATGCGAAACAGTGCAAAAGAATGGCGAGTGCTGCCAATAACAATGAGACAGGTTGAGATACGGCGCGTATTCAGTATCAGAGAGCAGTAAATACACTGGAGCACCAGTAATGATGGACCAACGCGCCACAGAATGCATTTTAGGAAGATCGACCCCTTTTTCATACTTCCGATATTGCGCTAAAGAAACACCGAATGCTTTCGCCATTAAAGATTGGCTACTCACCGTCGCTTTTCGGTATTTAATCAGATTCAATCCCATTTGCTTAGCAAATATCGAGCTATCGATATACAAGCGCTGCGGTGACGATATGGCGTTTATCTTTTCAAAACAAAAATAGTCCAACAGAATTCCCTACATCTTGGAATGTACCATCCAAATACTATATGAATTCCCTTACTAATTAATCAGTTAAGCAAGGTATTAGTTCATCAATGCGGGACAATTCTCAGCTTATCTCACGACAAATGTTGCCTTTGTTGGTAATCGAAACCGAAGAAAGCGATCACTATTTATCAACTAAACTGTTACTTTCCAACCTGTTACCGAACTGCTTAGCCTTTTAACATAGCGACAAAAATATCAATGTCAGTAATCTAGGTTAAAACTATAATGCAATTAATCAATACAAACTCTCCAACAAGAGAGCCTGTTTCGGTAGACTTTCCGCTACCTTTTGAAGCCCCATTCCTCACTCAAAAACATAAGGATGATCTCGAGCGCAACGGCTATTCTGTTGTCGAAAATGTCATCTCAGATCAGCAATGTGCCAATGCCATAGAGGCAATCTGTGACTTCTTGCAAGTCAAACAATCAGAACCTTCAACATGGTACAAAGCTGAACCTCTCAACGCCATTGGCTTGGTTCCGATGCATCAGCATCCCAGTTTTTGGGATATCCGACAAAATCCACGTGTGTATCAAACATTTCGTCACCTTTTAGAAGAAGAGCAGCTATGGGTCACCATGGATCGCGCTTCCTTTCGCCCACCATGTCGCTACGACTTAGAAGCCTATGGTGAGGATGCCAACCCAATGCACTGGGATTACGATTTCCGTCAAAAACCAAACCACCTTTATCAAGGGCTTATCTACCTCAACGATACAAATGCCAAGCAAGGTGCATTTGCGTGTGTGCCACAGGTTTTTCAACAAATTAAGCAAGGGACATTCCCTCATATGGATAAGCTAAATCGCTTTCACAGAAAGGGGCTGTTCCTTGAAGAGGTTATGGACTTCTCCAGTGACGATATCGTGCCGATTGAAGCACCGGCGGGCAGCTTAATCATTTGGGATGCACGCTTACCCCATGGCTGCGTTAGCAACCACTATCACAAACCACGCTTCGTCCAATTTGTGAGTATGTTTAAGGCGGAAGATCCTGAAGCGATTCCGGTGGAAATTATTCAAGACCGAGCACAACGCATCGAATGCTTTATGGATATGCGCGCACCAGAGTGTCATCGCGATTTAAAAGGTCAGATGGATCCAGAGCCCTACAAACGACCAGAGCTCACCCCACTCGGACGAAAGCTGCTAGGTGTTGACCGCTGGTAAGTTAGAACATTGCGGGGTAAATGACTGCCCCGCACCTCCTTCAATAACAAAAAATAAAGAGAGACAATGTGAAACATAAGGACGTGAAGCCACTACATAATACTGAGGCCGTGGAGAAAGGGCTGATACGGATCACCTGGCCCATTTTTCTCGAAGTCTTGCTGACCTATCTGATCAACTTCACTGATGTGCTATTTCTCAACCAGATTTCAGAGCAGTCTGCGGCAGCCATCGGAACATTAATGCCCGTCATCGTCATTCCTATCGTGATCTTGCATTCACTCTCTATCGGGACAACCGGTGTTTTGGGGCAGATGCTCGGAGCTAATCTCAATCAGCAGTTGCCTAAAAACTATCTCTATACCGTTGTATTCAATTTCATTGTGGGTTTGGCCGTCATGGCAGCCTATTTAATGCTGCACCAACATATTGGTAGTTGGATGGGTCTGAACAATGAAATGAACCACCTGACCGCCGCATACTTACTGATTTTCACCCCAGCATTGTTGATCAAAGCCGTTCAAATTGGCTATGGCAGTATCTTAAACGTCAATGGCTGGACCCAGCTCAACATGCTATCCACCTTGCTGGCAAATGGATTGAATATTCTTCTCAATATGCTGTTCTTGTTTGGCAATGTTGGACTGGGGCTCACTGGGGTGGAATATGTTGCGCTCGCGTCTGCAATTTCTTACCTCGTTGGTTTAGCATTCGTGATGTATTTTGTTCACGTTAAAAAACAGGTCAACTTCGACTTTAGTGGCTCATGGCGCGATATGAAAACCTACCTAAAGCAGTGCTTGAAAATTGGCCTTCCCGCGACCATGGAGCCGATGTCTTATGAACTCAACCGCTTTTTTATTACCGTCACTGTGATTTCTTTAGGTGCATTAGCGATCTCAACTCGTATCTACACGCTGAACCTGATCCTGATCCCGGTGATCTTCTCCCAAGCTATCGGGGTCGGGAACCGGATCATCGTCTCTCACTTGCTGGGCGCACGATCGTATCAGCAAATCGAACAGCAGATCCGACAAAGTATTTTTATCAGTGTGACCGGCAGTGCGGCAATGCTTCTGCTTATTTGGCTAGGCTCAAATTACGCCTTTCGTATCTTTACCGATAACCCAGATATCCTTGCTCTAGGAGCCACTCTTTTGGCCATTGATTTACTGCGTCACCCAGCTGGAGCCATCAATATGGTGGTGGTCAATAGTCTTGTCGTCTCTGGTGATGCGCGTTATCCCGTGTCGCTATCCATCATCAGTATGTGGTGTGTTTGCCTACCATTGGTCTACTTGTTTGCCATACCATTGCACTATGGCTTAATTGGCGTTTGGGTTGCACTCTTGATTGACGAATATCTACGCTGCGCTATCTGTTTAAGACGATGGCGGTATGGCAAGTGGAAAAATGCATCGCCCATTTTTACCTAGATAGCAATTCCCCATCGTTTTTAATCAATCAGCAGCATATGGTTGGCGAGCTTGCAATTGGGGGATTGATTTCCTGATCTTCACTTGTGGTATGAAGCATGCTTCTTCAGAGGCCTGCACCATAGCTACTATATGTCGGTGCTCCAATTGTTTTTGCCAAAAATGCCAGTACTTGGTAACTGCCCCATTTGTACCGTGATTCACAAGTTTATAGGGCAATGTTAAGTCTACCGCAAAGCTATTTAAAGGCAGAGATAGCCCCTTTCCACGCGCTTTAACGTACGCTTCTTTCAAGGTCCACATTTGAATAAAATGCTTTGTTTTAAGTTCAGGAGTAGACACATTTAACCTTTCGATTTCGTCAGGATGAAAAAAAGCACTGGCAACTTCCATACAATCTATCGCCGTATCCAAATGCTCAATGTCGATTCCAACCTCTTGTTTATGGGCTATCGCTAACACCACCATTTTTTCAGTATGCGATAGATTAAAAAATACGTCCTCATAACCGACATTAGTGATGTATGGTTTACCATAAGCATTGGTTGAAAATTGCCAATCCGTTTCAGACACCAATGGAAAATACAGAGTCAATGTAGAACGTAATAACGCTCTCGCTACTAGGTATTGACATCGTACCTTATTATCACAGAGTTGCTCTAAACGGGAACGTTCATCTGAATTTAACAACAGGGTATAACAAGAAAGCATTCCACTGCTGGCGACCATGTGAATGTCCGAATACCATATATGTGTTTCACCTATACCTAATGCCAAACCTGTTTCTATCTTTTTGGATGTTACTTTCACCACATGTTTACCTGAGTATTATTAAAATTGTTATATAAAAGAGCGGAGTCATTGTGCTCCGCTCAGGCTTATTGCTTAACAATCAATACAAAACATCACGCTGCGCTTTTATCCATCACTTTGTTATGTGCGTACGCTAGCTGCCCTGCTACCTTTGCGGTATTAATCAGCACAGCCATGTTCGCTTGTGCTGAGCGTCCCGATGTGGCGGCGTCCACTTTTTTCATCAGGTATTTCGTCAAGCCATTGCCAACCACCCCTTCTTTTTCCGCGGAGATGACGGCTTGCTGAATGATTTGCTCCACTTCATCGCTGTCGATGGCATCTTCATCTCGGGTTGGCGTAGTCACCAGCACGCTGCCGCCGCCAGGTAGCTGACGATAGGTGTCAATGATGTCCGCCAACGTCTGTGCGTTGTCGACACTTTGCGGGCTCTTGAATCCGCTCGACTGGCAATAAAACGCCGGAAAATCTTCAGACTGGTACGCAATTACAGGAACGTTGTGCGTTTCCAGATACTCCAGCGTTAACCCAAGATCAAGGATCTTCTTCGCACCCGCACAGACAACCGTCATCCGCGATTTCGTAAACTGAATCAAATCAGACGAAATATCCATGTTGGTTTCAGCCCCACGATGCACCCCGCCAATGCCAGCGGAAGAAAAGAACGTGATTCCTGCCATTTCTGCCGCCACCAGCGAGCTGGCTACTGTAGTGGCCCCTAAGCCGCCTTGTGCCAATACCTGAGCGAGATCTCGGCTACTGACTTTCGGAATGCCTTTTTGCGTGGCGAACTCTCGGATTTGGTCATCCGTCATCCCGATCAACAACTTGCCATTTGCAATGCCAATGGTCGCAGGGACCGCACCACCGTCGCGCACCGCTTGCTCCACCGCTTTTGCCGTCTCGTAGTTTTGTGGGTAATCAAGCCCGTGTGTGATCACGTTCGATTCCAGCGCCACAATGGGTTTTCCTGACACCAATGCGTCTTTAACTTCTTGCGTAAACACTAGCAGTGCATTCGTAAACTGGTTCATCGTTACTTTCCTTGTTCGTAATTTGGGAATTGGATTAAGCTGGCACGTTTGGCCATAATTTCTGGCTCAACCACCGCTTGTTGCCATTGCGCTTCTGCCACCGGCTCCATCGCTATGCTCACCACATTCGGCGGGCATTCCAGTGCTGAACAGATGATTCGCGTCAGGTTCTGCGCCATGGTTTGTTGAGCATCCGCGTCCAAATGACGCGGAAAATGCTTGATACTGATATGGGGCATGTTTACCTCTTAGTTCTCATCGGTGTACAGGCGCTGCGTCAGCTCTCCGACACCTGTAGCTTTTAACAGTTGGTAGTGGTCCGAATCCAGATCGACCAAACGAAGGGGAATGACGGAAAAATCACGGTTCTGTTCAAGGAAAGAGTAATCATCACCCTGAGCGCGATACACCGAAACGGGCGCCTGAATCGCGCGCTCCTGCAACTCTCGGAAGGTGTATTCAAACTCATATGTCTGTTTCACGATGGCGATGATGCGCTGAATCAGATCCAAATCGAGATTCGGATAACGCACGTGAATGAAGGTGACAAATTCAGATTCCGTCGTTACTTCGTTCAGGCAACGTTCTAGCACCGGTCCATCAATTTTGTGGGCAAAAACCGAAAAGAGAATCGACACAAACGCAGGGTTATCAAAGGTCGGGGATTTGTCTGAGCATTGCTCTTTAAGCCCTTGAACAATGGGTGAACCCGGTGCAATTAAATGCAGATCCTGCACCGTTTCTCCGGCCTGCTCTAACTGATACGCCACTTCAAACGCTACTCTCGCGCCAAAGGAGTATCCCCATAAGATGTACGGCCCTTGTGGCTGATGTCGCCGAATCTCTTCGATGTCATGACGCGCCATTTCAGCAATGGTGGCATAAGGTACTTCGCCGTCATTAATGCCATACGCCTGAATACCGTAGAAGCTTCGTCCAGCACTGGCTTGACTAGCGAGCAAGCGCAGGTTCATCGGATACCCCCCTAAACCCGGCCAGCAGAACACATTATCTTGCTCACCAGTATGCAAGCGGATCAAACGAGAAAACGATGCGGCACTTTCCGAATCGATAAACTGCGCCAGTTTTTGCACCGTTGGCTTTTCGAAAAGAAGCTGCAGTGGCAGATTCAAATCAAACGTGCGATTAAGTTGTTTCACCAGTGACACCGCAGTCAGGGAGTTACCTCCACACTCAAAAAAGTCATCCGTCGCCGACACCGATTCCCATTTCATCACGCCTTTCCACAACTCAGCAATTTGCGTCTCGGTTTCCCCTTCCGGCGCGACAAACGGCTTGTGTGTCGTCGCATTCACCACGGCATCACAGGATTCCAGCGCCTTGTAATCCACTTTGCCATTCACGGTCAGTGGGAGCTTATCGACAATGATGACCTGATTCGGAATCATGTACGATGGCAGTTGCAGAGCTAAGTCGTCCTTGAGCATTTCTGTTGGGCCACGCATGTGCACGGTGTCTTCTTTCATGCCCTCATGCACTTTTTGTTTATCACTGATTCGGCCACCAATACAGAAGTAAAACGGTGCCATGGTTTTTCCGGCTTGATGCAAGATGCCAGACATGGTTTTGGCCGAAGGCAGATCGTTGCCCGATTTGGAACTGTACCCTGACGACATCAACCCTATGTTGATGTCATTACTCTGCAGTTGCTGAAGCTTTCTGCCCAACTGAATGAACTGCATCCATTCATCTTGACCACGATACAACATAGCAATGCCAAAGCTGCTGCGCTGATACACTTCCTGATTGATGGCAATCACGTGTTTTTTCTCAATCAACGCATCAGAAATCTGAGTAAATGTGTGTTGTTCGACGCTGTATTGACCATCCGCCAATCCGTCAATCGCACCGTTATGGCACTGCACCAGCAGTTCCACATCACTGAGCTCCGATGCGTCATTGGCCGAGCCAAGACCAAAGCTGCCCAAATAGTGATCCTGTGAATCCACATTCAGCCTAGCTTTGGTTTCCGGCATAAAGGCTGAGTTCACCACCGCCAGACCGTATGCGGGCAGAATGTCATCAAACAAACCCAGCATGTGCCCGACTTCCATCTCCAGCACTTCAAGAATGTTGTTCTTGTACACCGGCTCAATAGCGCTGTTCTTTCCGGAAAAATGAATCGTCAGTTGGCTTTCATTGGCGCGGCTTAGCGGCGTGATCAAGCTCAGGGCGTGATCACCGGGATGGTAGTAATAAATGCCCGATTCCAAACCAAAGAGATGATGGATTTCCAGATACATTTGTGTGGCATAAAGCGCACCAGGCGACGCATAAGCGTACTTAGCCAGCAAACGCTCTTCGCTGATGAACTCACTGAAATACGCCATCAGTTCACCAAAGGTTTCCCAGCTCAAATCACGAAGAGGGGTTGAGCACGGTGCCGCAGGTTTCGCAGCCAGTAATGCGAGCAAGTCTGCTTGTGTGACGGGGCCGCCATCGTAAAAACGGTAAGTTTTACGAGCAAACGCTTTTTCTCGCTGAGCCTGACCGTTTTTTCCGGGCAGAGAGCAAGCAAGTTCATTGCGCCAATCGTCACGTCGGCCACCACCAGAAAGCTGGGCTTTTACCTGCAATTTATTGGCTTTCGATTGATGATGATTGCCGTGATTGCCTTGGTCCATCAATGCCGCTTCTTTCGCGTCTAGCTCCAGGCAACACACGAGGTTCTGAAACCCCGTTCGCGCATCATCTTTAATCAGCATCGCTGCATTTTTTACCCACGAATGCGCTTCAACCGCGTGGCGGATTTCATCCAACTCGATACGAAAACCGCGCAGTTTCACTTGATTATCACAGCGACCCGCAAAATGAACGGCGCCTTTCTCATCGAAGTAGGCCAGATCCCCCGTCCGATACAAACGTGGGTACTGTTCGGCACTGCTTAGCGGATTAGCAATGAATTTCTGTTGTGTTAATTCTGGCTGTCCAAGGTAACCACGCGCCAGTTGCACGCCCCCAATATGCAGCTCACCGATGGTACCCGTGCCGACCTCTGCGCCATGCTCATCAAGAATGTAATACGCCGTGTCACTGACTGGATAACCGATGGCGATGGCGCCCTGAGTGTTTTGTACGTCTTGCTCATTGACGATCAGGGTCGACGCATTGATCGTGCATTCCGTCGGACCATACAGATTGATGAGTTCGCACTGGGTATGCACTGCGAAAAACTGGCGAGACAACTGAGCCGTTAAGGCTTCACCACCACTGAACACTTGAGTCAGTGAAGAGCAGTCGTAAAAACCGGGGTCATCCACCAAAGCCTGAAGCAGCGTTGGCACACACTGCAGTGTAGTGACCTTGCGTTGGATGATGGTGCCAATCAGAGCTTCCGTGTCACGGTAAATGCCCGGTGCTCCCACCACCACTTTGCCACCAAAGACTGGGGCCAGAATTTCCCATTGCGCGGCGTCAAAGCTCATCGGCGTTTTTTGAAGAATGACGGTTTGCTCGTTAAACCCGAAACGATCTTGCAGGTACAACATTTGGTTCACAATGCTGGCGTGCTCAATCATCACCCCTTTCGGATTGCCAGTGCTGCCGGAGGTATAAATGATGTAGGCCAGATTTGATGATGTCGGGCGCTGGGTTGATGGCATGTCCGGCACGGCACCCGCCTGTTCTGCGTGTGCTTTAACATCTGCATCCGTGAAAATCACCACCCCATCAGGGGCGTAGCGCTGCAGTTGTGCTTTCAAAGCTTCCTGTGTGTAAATCACGCGAATACCGGAGTCTTTCACCATGTACTTAATGCGCTCTTCAGGATATTCCGGTGAAAGTGGCAAGTAGGCGTTACCTGACGCAAGAATGCCCCAAGCCCCTGTCAGCATCTGCGTCGAAGCTTCCGTAAACAAACCAATGCAGCTGTCCGCCTGCACATTTTTGTCTGCCAGATAAAACGCGATGGCCTGAATTTGCTGATAAAACGCAAGATAGCTGAGCGACACGTGCTGATCTTCAACCGCAATGTGGTGAGCCTGCAACGCGACCTGGCGTTCTAACAAAGTTAATAACGAAGTGTTGGGAGCTTCCGCCTGATGCGCTTCCCGGCTATCGGGTAACGGAAGAGTATGTGCGTATTCCAATTCCATCCTGTCAGTTCCTGTAAACCTTTATTGTGATTGATACGGCAAGCGCTTTCCCTCTCTCCGAATAACGATATGGAATGGGATAACGAGCGATTACCAACCTCGTTAAGATAGGTCCCCTACCCAATCCGCTACTAGTTGTTAGATATATCAGGGTCGATAGAATTAAATAGAAGAAAGCTGGACAACACTGAAATAAACAAGCTATAAGCCAATGAAATATATGACATTCTTCAAGAAAACAAAGTCCACTGATTCTTCTAAATAGAAACCATCATAAGATGAATGACATATATGACAGGTTTAATAATTACGAGGATAGGATGTCATCACTGCAACAACAGAAACTGAACTGGGCCCACGACGCGAAGCACGTTGACTGGCAAGCACTCAGCGCCTTATACGCGCGGGCAGGCATGGGTAACAAAGCGCCCGAGCTCTTGCAAACCGCCTTCTCCAATAGCCGCTATGTGGTTTTTCTGTATCAAGACGAAGACTTGATTGGTGCAGGACGCGTGGTCGCCGATGGTTGCTACTGCGCCATTATTTGTGATGTAGCCATCTGCCCGAACAGGCAAAATCAGGGATTAGGAAAAATGGTGATGCAGCACTTTCTGACGCAGCTTAATGGACACAAACGGGTGATTTTGTTTTCCCGTCCCGGAAAAGAAGCGTTTTACACCAAACTGGGGTTCAGTCAGGCGGACAATTTCATGGTGATCTATCAGTAAAAAAGCGATGAGAGCCATCTCATCGCTTTTCTTCGTTAAGCGGTTTCCAATATGTCTTCCAGTGTCGGGTAATCGGTGTACCCTCGCTGGTCACCACCATAGAGTGTATTCGGATCCAACTCATTAAATGGCCCGCCAACTTTAAGGCGATGCATCAGATCGGGGTTCGCCAAGAACAAGGCGCCAATAGCAACACCATCACACAACTTCGCCTGCAAAACTTGTTCAGCAATCTGCCCCGTCACCACACCAGACTCCGGCGTTTGATGCGGATTTAGAATCAAGGGAGATGAAGTAAGCTCACGAATCAGTGTCGTACTCTCCCGATCGCACGCTTCCATAATGTGAATAAAGGCCAACGTTGGTAACTGCGTGATTAAAGTTCGATACAGCTCCGGCGTGTCCACTTCCACAATATCGTTATATGGATTAGACGGAGATAGGCGGATCCCAGTTCTCTCAGCGCCAATCGCCTCAATCACTGCGTGTGTGACTTCAAGCGTAAATCGAATGCGGTTCTCGATACTGCCACCATAAGCATCTTCTCGCTGGTTGGTGTTACTGGCCATAAACTGATGAAGCAAGAAGCCATTACCCGCATGAATTTCTACCCCATCAAATCCCGCTTCGATGGCATTTTTCGCCGCTTGCGCAAAACCTTGAATGGTCAGCGCAATGTCTTCTTCCGTCATCGCACGAGGAGTAGGGAAATTCACCGGACCTTCCGGTGTAAACGCCTGACCATCTGCCGCGATAGCCGACGGCGCAATAGACTGGTGCGCACTAGGATACAGCGCTGGGTGACCAATGCGTCCGGCGTGCATCAGCTGCGCAACAATTTTACCACCTTCTCGATGGACAGCTTCGGTTACCTGTTGCCAACCTGCGATCTGCGCTTCATTGTGAATACCGGGAGAGTTCATAAAGCCTTGCCCAATCACATCTGGTTGCATACCTTCGGCGACAATCAGTCCGGCGTTGGCCCGCTGTGCATAATAGGTAGCCATCATGGGTGTCGGTACCCCATCGTACGTCGCACGATTTCGACTCATCGGAGCCATAACAATACGGTTCTTAGCGTGAATTGCGCCATAACGTGTTTCTTCAAAAATCGGTTTCATTGTCTTTCCCTCGACGTTAATTAACTTTTTCTTCTGCCTGATAAAAAGCAGTCGATGATGGTTTTGCCCGTTCTGCGGGTTTTATCTGCGCCAGTACCATAGCCGCCAAAATCAGTAGTGCGCCCCCTGCTTGCATCAGTGAAAATTGTTGATCCAATATCAAGTAACCTAATACCGTAGCCGACAAAGGGCTGGCCATGGTGATAAAAGAAACACTGAACGCGGGCAATGTTTGCAGGCTACGAAACCAAATGACGTAAGCAAACAAGGCACCAATCAGGCTCAGGTACAAAAAACCAACCACATTGCTGACCGACAACGATGCAGGCAGCGCTTCAGCGCTAAGAGCAATCGGTAACAATACAAGACCGCCAGCGGTAAGTTGCCACCCAGTGAAGCCAAGCAACGAGACGTTCTCGGGTTTACCCCAGCGTTTGGTTAATACCACCCCCAAAGCCATAGAGAGTGCCCCTAATAAACTGATGATGATTCCAGCCGGATTAAGCGCGCTGTGCGGCTGAACCACCAGTAACCCAACTCCAAAAGTGCCAACCAGACAAGCGACAATTTTGATGCTGTGAATGCGCTCTTTGAGCAACACGCCTCCCAACAATAAGACAAATAGAGGCTGTGAAGACATCAGCAACGCTGCAATGCCACCCGGCATCAAATAGGCCGCAGCAAACAACAGGTAGAAGAATGCACCAATGTTTAACGAGCCAAGTACCAGAGCTTTCCACCACCATTCGCCACGTGGGAGGGTTCCCCCCATCAGCAATAAAATCAAACCAGCAGGCAGTGCGCGGATCACAGCGGCCAACAATGGGATGTCATCAGGAAGCAACTCAGTCGTCACGACATAGGTACTGCCCCAGATAACGGGTACCAGACACGCCAGAAGGTACGTTTTCAGTAAGGTTACAGATTTCATACTCTGGCTCCTGAGTCCGTGGTACCGAAATACCGATCACCGAAATCACCAATGCCCGGAATCATAAACGCATGCTGATTCATGCACTCTTCAATCGAGGCCGTCACAAAGCGCACCAACGGAAATTTATTGGCCAACTCAGCGATACCGGATGGCGAACAAAGCAAGTTCACAAAAATAATGTGCTCTTGGCGGACTCCGCGTTTCAGCAGCTCCTCAATTGCCACCGTCGCCGAACCACCTGTGGCCAACATCGGCTCCAGCAGCATTACATGACGCTGCGCCACATCATCCGGCAGGTTGGCGCAATAATATTTGGGCTGCTTGGTCACTTTGTCGCGCTGAATCATCATTTTGCCAATCGGAGCGTCAACTCCGGCTCCATGCTCTCCCCAGCACGTACAATAGACACCGCGCAGACTCGAGCATCGAGTTCCAGCCCGACAAAGGTGGCGCCAACCGGACTGATGACGACCTTCTCACGGTATGGTAGCAACTCCATCGCCTTTTCAAGTAGCAAGCGGATAATCTGATCAGAGTAACCAGTAAAGGACGACTTATCTGCCTCGCGGTCGCGTACTCGCAGCTCTAAAGCCAGTAATCGCTTACTCTTTGCCAGTGGATACACGTTAGCTGGGGATTCCATAACACACTCCTTGCTCATCGGTCTTGATTAAGCGATCTCTTCGAACGCCAAACGGGCCTGTTGCACAAACTGACGGACTTTCGCTAGATCTTTTCGACCATCCGTCCCTTCCAGTGCTGTATGGGCATCTACCGCAGCAGGCTTCACCGCGCGAATCGCGTCTGCAACGTTGTCCGCACTCAGGCCACCCGCCAACATCAACGGCTTTGGTGAACGCTTCACCAACTCTGCACTGACGTTCCAGTTGTGAGTTTTGCCTGTTGCACCCTTAGCTCCAGTGACTGGGTCGAACGTATCGGTAATGAACATGTCCACGTAATCTGCACAATCATCAACCAATTGCAGCAGCTCTTCAGCATTGTCTTCTTTCACGACTAAACTTTTCAGAACGTACAGGTCCGGGCGAAGTGACTTCAGCTTTTTCATTTCTGCCACGCTAATATCACCGTGGAGCTGAACCGCTTTCACACCCAACAGTGAGCAAAACTCATCCACTTCTTCCGCGTCAGTTAGGTAGCTGATCAACACACCTGCATGCGGCGTCGCTAGCTTTTCAATGATGTTAATGGCATTTTGCTCAGAAATATCATCTTTCCCCGATGGCAAGCGCAATGGGAAACCCAACCACTCCACACCCTCTGAAACAATCAGATCCGCTTCCTTTTTATCGATGATTCCTGCTACCTGAATTAGATTCTTCACAACGTTCTCCTGTATTACGTTTTATGATTACTGACATCAAGATTCCTCCTGATTTCCGCATTTAATTTAGGCTTAGAAAGGTGAGATAACTAGCTGGTAGATTTGTCAGGGGGGAATATGAGTTACAAAAAAACTGACCTAAGTCAGTTCATTTTTCGAATCATATTGATAACGATCCCTGTCGAGAAAGATTGGGTTTCTAGAATGGTCCATCTTTCATTGTCGGGTAAAGCAAAAGCTGGAGGTGATGGCTCGATATCAGTCTCCTTCTTCTTAAGGCTCTGGCAAAAATAGCAAATATAGTCGACCCTATTTTGCCGAAGTAAAGAAGTCAGCATCTTAGGCTCAACAATTAAACTGACGCTCGCTAAGCCAAGCATCCTTATCATTTGAAGCAAGTTTTCCAGCTCAGATTCACGCTCAATATTGAAGATCGGCAGTTGTGCGCCAGCGTTATTAAGTAACCCAGAGAAATGATGGCTTGATATCGTTTGATCAACCACAACGGCATGACTCTGTTTAAGATGTTGTTTGATGTGATACTGACAAATACTGTCTTCTAGCAGGCTATCGACCGCTAAATCTCGGCCATTCAACTGACCAGATAAAAAACAACTTATCCATGGCCGGTGATGTTTTTCTAACACATGGCTTGCATACAAAAGAGATTCTGCCAAAGAGTCCGTTTCTATCGGCTGGAGTTTAACACCCGAAGCAAAGTGCCAATCACAGTGATTTTTGGCTTGGCGAGCATCAGGACTCAATACACTAGACCACAAAGGATAGTAAACCGCACGAACCTGAGACTGAGGAAGTACTTGATTAATTCGATCATCGGTAAAAAAAGGGAAAATAGGCGGATGAGATAAAAATAGTTCACTATCAGCTTCCGCTTCCTTAATGGATTCGATCAGTTGAGGGGCCGAGTATCCCATCATACTTGAACGAATATTAAGCTTACCGTCATCACCATTACGTACCCCCCAAGCCACTCCTGAAAATTTAGAAGTGTTGATTGCACGATCCAGCACCAACGACAATGGGACAGGAAGAGAGAGTGCATTTTTTTCTCTCTGCATTTCATGATAAGCGATTTCCATCAACAACGGCCTTAAGTTTAAATGAATAACGCTATGCTAGAAGAATCCAATTAGCGGCAACACTGTCGAATGTGGCAGTCAGACTCAAGCCGGAGAAATAAATATGTTCTCGGCTCATGTTTTGAATGCATTTAGGAAAAGAGGCTAAAAAGACGGCCTTATGAAGCGGAAAGAAAAAAGGCAGAGAGACTCTGCCTATTGATCGTCAAACTTTCAGACATTTGAAACTAAATATTTGGTTGAACAAGCCCTTTTTTCATTGCTAGCACTACTGCATGCTGACGATTGATTGCCCCAAGCTTCTCACTGGCATTATTAAGATGAAATACAACCGTTCGCTCTTTGATCTCTAAAATCTGAGAGATCTCCCATGATGTTTTTCCTTCACAAGCCCAGAATAAACATTCTTCTTCCCTGCGCGTTAAACTGATATTCGTTTTTTCAACCAAAGGTTCTGTGAGTACCATTAGATAACGTTCAAACAAATGGGTAGCAAAAATATGCGCATAAGGTAATGCCGCTTCTAATATCCGTTTTCCTTCTTCCCCATCTCGCTTTGTTGCCAAGCTGAAAACCGAAAAATACCCAGAAACAGAATGTATTGGAATACTTACCCCTGTCACCAAGCCATGGCTTTTCGCCTGTGCCATTAATAATTTTTGTTCTATAGAAAGTGAAACCAAGTGATGACTCAGATCATTCCAAAAGATAGGCGTATTTTTTGAAAGCGTGTATTTAACAACAGGGTCAGAATCTCGTTTATTTTTTTTAAGATACAGATCCATCCACTCTGAAGGGTAGTTCGTTAAAACACACAGCTCTGGAGAGTATAGTGACTGGTTAGAAACAACCCCCATTAAGAAATATTCTATTCCTGTTAAATTACAAAATTTATGACAAATCTCTTCAATGCTTTCTTTTTGCGTTGCATCAACAAGTTCATCGATCAATTGATAAAGCTCTGCAGTATCCATACTCACAACTAGCCATTAATTAACATTAAACCTTAAGTAAACATTATCGTAACAAGATTTAAAGTATGGCATTGTGTTTTTATTTTGATCAGCACCAAACATTAATTATGCAATATGCAACGACACGCCCTCATTGATAAAACTAATAATGCCATCATAAGGATTTGATTTTTTGATGGTGCTTTTATAAAAAACACACGTAATATCAGTTGCAACGAATATTTAGGTGTTCTCCGACATCAATCCACAGTGCAACAGAGCGCTCTATACCAACCATCATCGCCTGTCCATCTCCTAAACGACGAGTTTCAACCCCCAATAAACGAAGAATTCGTTCACAGGCGACCGTGGTCACGAGTACATAAGATGAAATGCCATTATCGATAGCAAAATCATAAAAGGATTTAACCAACGAACTGCAGATATGACTAATGACTTTATTTGAATGATTACCGCTCCCCTTTTTTACGTTAAAGCGACTAATTTCCCAAATGTCCGTTCCTTGTGGGACTTCTTCGCCTCGTAATAATTGCGGGAAAATTTCACTAAGCATATAAGGTTCTGTTGTAGGGAGTGCTCGCCAATAACCAATGACCTCATTATTGTGATCCGTCATAGTAATATGACTGACATTCATCTCATCAAACTGATCTACTTCTAATCCATTATGAGAAGAAACTTCCCAACCAAGACGGTGCTTAAATGTTTCATTTCTCAAACGAAATGCTGATTGTAATACACTCGGATCTTGCAGATTAGTGTTCTTAATGAATTGAATATTGCTCACAACGATTCCCTACATGCTTAGTTAAAGTAAATTCAGTGTAGGAAGAGTTACAAAAAATAATTAGCTGTACTATTTGACAGGACATAACCTTAAGAAAGAAAAGCCTGATTCAAAATCAGGCTTTTTTGTTATTCAGCATTCACAAGCTGCGTCGAATCTAAACTCCAGTTGAGTGCATAGGCAGTATCAAAGTAATAATTTTGCACTTCACTATTGAGCCAGTCTTGAACATAGTTCATTGAAACAAACAAACTCAATCTATCGTAAGGCAGCTCTTTTCCATTGGCTAAGCGCGTATCCCATTTACTCGCCATCGCCGTGATCACACCCACCAGCTCACCTTGCGCGTTATATGTTGCACCACCGCTCATACCGCCGCGAATAGGTGCATCCATCACACTACCTGGGCAATCTTCTAAGTATTGACGATTGGCAAAGGTGAGGTCTAAATGATAAGTGCCTTTGCCCGTGAGCATCTCACCAAAACCATCCATACCATAGGTAAAGACAGACTCCCCCTGACGCACAAAACCAAGTGTCGGTAACACCGCCTGACTATTATCAGATTCAATGATCGCGAGATCGCAGGTTGGGTGATAAGCCACAACATTGGCAAAATTGAGCTTCGCAACATGCGCCGCCGTTAAGCTAAGTTCTTTGGTCAGAGGTACACTTGAACCATAACCAAAATACAGCGGTGGAATGCCCGTAAATTCATAGTGAATGGTGGTCGGTGAACTTTGCGTACTGGCTAGCTGACCGTTACTGCCTGCGCAACCAGAAATAAGCCCAACAGCACCCAATAAAAGAAAACCCAGAGCCTTACGGTATGTTTGAAGTTTTTTCTGCATAAACGACTCTCCAATCCTTTGGAATAACAGTTCCAATCTATGCGTGACAATCACACATAATGATTAAGTTTATATACAAATTAAACCATCAAACCCCTAAAGGGTAACTTTAGAATTAAGTGTTAATCATTATTGTGGAATAAACCTCAAACATCAGATAACTTTCGCATTGGAATCAAGCAAATAGCTGTAGGAAAAGGATGAAAACTAAACATGCAGGAAGGTAAAGAACGCAGCAAACAAACCAAAGCATTATGATAATATTTGTCAGCACAATAAATGCCGATGGTTCCATACGCGCTTAAACTCTTTTTATATTTGTCTGAGTTTCCTTAGCGCTAAGATCAAAAAAGCCCGCATAAACGCGAGCTTTTGAATTACCGTATCATGGTCTGACGTACTAAATAACACGCACCACGGAAGGGTGTACTGAACGATACATCGCATAATCTATCGCTTTGAGGTTACTCGGAAAAACAAGGTTCTCGCATAACATGTAGGTTTCAATTGAAGTATCAATGTAAAACGCTTCACTATATGCTTCACTCGCTCCATCAATATCTCCGGCCAACTCGTTATGTTTGCCCTTCAGCACATAAGACAACACCGAATCCCGTCGTTTTAACGCCCGCTGTAAGTATTGTTTTGCGGCCACTTGGTTCCCATTGACCGTTTCATGTAATGCTAATGCTTCGAAAATCCGTGGTTGGATATTACCCGCTAAGCGATAACTGCCTGCATCGAGTTCAGAACTTAGCGTGTTGATCCGCTGTTGCGGTAATGGCTGGTTAGCATCTAATGCATGTTGAACATGGTAGGCGATCAGCAATTCAGCTTGTACATATAAATTGTCCGGCTCTATGGTTGCGATCTGCTCCATCAACTCAATACCATGGCGGAACTGATCCACATCGGAAACATTGAGATAGTGATTCGCCAGAACAAATAACTCCAATGCTTTTGAGTCAGTAGGTAACCCTGCATTGAGGACATCGGCTTTGTGCTCAATATTATCGACTTTCAATACATGCATTAAGTCCACTGAAGCTTGGCGCATCACCGAAGTCAGGTGACTGCGGGTCAAGGCATATTGACGGCTGAATAAGACCGACTCTGACGAGTTATTACGATATTCCACTTCAAGAAAATGGCTGGCCCCGTCATTTTGCACTCGAACCATCACCGATTTTCCGGGAATTATGCCTGAGGTAAATGCCGTTTTATGTAGCATGACTCGGTAGTTACTCACCTGAGTAACGTCCGACATCAGTTTTTGTGCGATCCCGTCAGCCAATTCATCACTTAGACGATCTTGATGTAAATCGTCTTGAAATTTGAATTCAATAAGATGGGTATCAATGACCTGAGTGATCTTGACTTCGGATTGCTTGTAGGTGAACAGTCCGGTCGCGATGATCAGTATCGAAATCCAAACCAAGTTAATTAAACCAAGCCACCAGCGATTAAGCTGACCTACGGTTTCTCGCTTTTTCTTTTGATTGTCTTTCGATATCTGACAGACGGCGCGCGTTAATGGCCCAGCTGGAAAAGTTATATCTGACCCAGCAGCAACAGCTTGTATTTCTATCTCTGGGGTCGTGACCAGCTCTGCTATAGGTTCCAGTACACGTCGATGATGAAATGCTTCTGCAGGCAACCTCTCAACATCTGCCACCAACTTATACCCCCGCTTGGGTACGGTAACAACGTAGTTGAGATTTTCTTCCCGTCCATCACGCAGTAATTTGCGCAGTTCGAAAATAGATTGAGTGACCACTTGGTCGGTCACGATAGCACCATCCCAGACATACTGGATCAGCTCTTCACGGCAAAAGACTTCACCGGCATGCTGCGCAAGAAAGTGCAGTAAGTTAATAAGACGCGGTTCAACACAAACCTCCCTGTCCTGTCGATACAGCTTATTCTCATCAACGCTCAATACCCAGTCGTTGATCTGAAAATAGACTCCAACCATGATGAATCTCTCGTATCTGTAGGACGGAATCGACCCAGCATTCGGCAGGATTAATTATGCGAGTCGACCAAAGGCGAGATTATAAGAGGGATCGTGCGCTGAACCTATTAAAGCAAGCCGTTAAAAATGCAATCTTAGGTTAAGAAAAACAAGCAATAGCTCAACGATTATTCAAGCGCGGCTAAAATGGAACAATGGCTGGCATCATCATTGTCATGACCACAGCATGCATCATTGATCTTCTTCAATGCACTTCGAATTCGGGTGAGCTCGGTAATTTTTTGATCAATCAGTGCCAGTTTTGCCGATGTTATTGCTTTAACCTCAGCACAGCTATGCTCTGTCGCTTCCAGTTTGATCTCCAAAAGCTCTTTGATCTCTTCCAAACTCAACCCTAAATCCTTCGCTTTAAGAATGAAGCTAACCTGCTTTTGATTCTCATCACTGTAGAGCCGGTAACCTGACTCACTGCGGCCAGCCGGGTTTATTAACTGATTCTTTTCATAAAAACGCAGCGTATCTGTAGTAACACCACATCGCTTTGCCAGTTCGCCTATCTGATACATAAAGGTCCTTATTAACTATCTCGTTACGTTTTACGTCGTAAATCGAGATTTTTGCAATTATTTTTGAGATGCCAAACGATTGCGCGAGCTTTTTTGTAATAAATTAGTTAGAATGTGCGCCATCAAATTGGGAGCCTACTTTCTAACCATCCGGTGATGTTGAAAAGGTCTTTACCAAAACTGGCCAATATTTTACCCCAAGAGGTAAAAACAAGTTCATTTTTGGCAAATATCTTTAGTTTAACTCCATGAATTTGAGGAAATGGAAGCATGAACAACGCTCGTCCTATTCGCCGTGCGCTTATCAGCGTATCAGACAAAACAGGTATTGTTGAGTTTGCACAAGCTCTTGCTGAGCGCGGTGTCGATATCCTATCTACTGGCGGTACAGCTCGCCTGCTTGCAGAGCAAGGCATCGCAGTAACCGAAGTCTCTGACTACACTGGTTTCCCAGAAATGATGGACGGTCGCGTTAAGACGCTTCACCCGAAGGTTCACGGTGGTGTGCTAGGTCGTCGTGGCCAAGATGATGAAGTGATGGAAACGCACGGCATCAACCCAATCGACATGGTGGTGGTAAACCTATACCCATTCGCGGAAACGGTAGCAAAAGAAGGTTGCACTTTAGCTGACGCGGTTGAAAATATCGATATCGGTGGCCCAACTATGGTTCGCTCTGCGGCGAAAAACCACAAAGACGTAACTATCGTTGTGAACGCTCACGACTACGACCGCGTTATCGCTGAAATGGACGCAAACGACAAGTCTCTGACTCTAGACACTCGCTTCAACCTAGCTATCGCAGCGTTTGAGCACACTGCGGCTTACGATGGCATGATCGCTAACTACTTCGGCACTATGGTTCCATCTTACGGTGAGAACAAAGAAGGTGATGAAGAGAGCAAGTTCCCTCGCACCTTCAACCAGCAGTTCGAGAAGAAACAAGACATGCGCTACGGTGAGAACAGCCACCAAGCCGCAGCATTCTATGTTGAAGCAAACCCAGAAGAAGCATCGGTTTCAACCGCTCGCCAAATCCAAGGTAAAGCCCTTTCTTACAACAACATCGCAGACACTGACGCAGCCCTTGAGTGTGTGAAAGAGTTCGACGAGCCAGCTTGTGTGATCGTAAAACACGCGAACCCATGTGGTGTCGCGCTAGGTAGCAACATCCTAGAAGCATACAACCGCGCTTACCAAACTGACCCAACATCCGCATTCGGCGGCATCATCGCCTTCAACCAAGAGCTAGACGCAGAAACAGCAACCGCTATCGTTGAGCGCCAATTCGTTGAGGTGATCATCGCCCCTTCTGTATCAGCTGAAGCGATTGAAGTAGTTGCAGCTAAGAAGAACGTTCGCCTACTAGAATGTGGTGAGTGGACAACTAAGACAACTGGCTTTGATGTTAAACGCGTTAACGGCGGCCTGCTGGTACAAGACCGTGACCAAGGCATGGTAAGCCTCGATGACCTTAAAGTGGTTTCTAAACGTCAACCAACAGAAGAAGAGCTGAAAGATGCCCTATTCTGCTGGAAAGTAGCGAAATACGTGAAATCAAACGCGATTGTTTACTCTAAAGGCGATATGACCATTGGTGTCGGTGCTGGCCAAATGAGCCGCGTGTACTCAGCGAAGATTGCAGGCATCAAAGCAGCTGATGAAGGTCTAGAAGTTGCAGGTAGCGTAATGGCCTCTGACGCTTTCTTCCCATTCCGTGATGGTATCGATGCAGCAGCAGAAGCTGGTATCAAGTGTGTGATTCAACCAGGTGGTTCTATGCGTGATGACGAAGTTATCGCTGCAGCAGATGAACATGGTATGGCGATGATCTTTACGGGGATGCGTCACTTCCGTCACTAATTTTCTCTTCGTATTTGGCACTGTGGCGTCGTTAGCTGCTTTTGCCCACCCCGGTCTCATAGCGGGCTATGCTCCCGGGGATGGGCTCAATTGCTGCCTAGCCACAGCACCAACTACTTTGAGTAAAAGTATTAGTAATTTTTGAGATACCTAATCTAAACATTTTTATTTTAGAGCAAAGCCATATTGTTAAGGTCAGGAGAGCTCGCGGAATTTATAACTATAAATGAGCAAGCTCGACACAGAGATTAGCAATATGGCGCAGCTATCAAAGGATAAATAAATGAATGTATTAATCATTGGTGCTGGCGGTCGAGAGCATGCTTTAGGCTGGAAAGCAGCACAAAACCCAAACGTTGAGACAGTATTTGTTGCACCTGGTAATGCAGGTACAGCGCTTGAGCCAAAGCTTGAGAACGTAAACATCGGCGTTGAAAACATTTCTGAGCTGGTTGCTTTCGCACAAGAAAAGAAAATCGAGCTAACAATTGTCGGCCCAGAAGCACCACTTGTGATTGGTGTGGTTGATGCCTTCCGTGAAGCGGGTCTAGCAATCTTTGGCCCAACTCAAGCAGCTGCACAGCTAGAAGGATCTAAAGCCTTCACTAAAGACTTCCTAGCGCGTCACAACATCCCAACCGCTGCTTATGCAAACTTCACTGAGATTGAGCCTGCACTAGCGTACGTTCGTGAGCAAGGTGCGCCGATTGTTGTTAAAGCAGACGGCCTTGCAGCAGGTAAAGGCGTAATTGTCGCGATGACGCTTAAAGAAGCAGAAGACGCAATCAAAGACATGCTGGCTGGTAACGCATTCGGTGAAGCGGGCAGCCGCGTGGTAATTGAAGAATTCCTTGATGGTGAAGAAGCAAGCTTCATCGTTATGGTGGATGGCGCAAGTGTGCTACCAATGGCAACCAGCCAAGACCACAAACGTGTCGGCGATAAAGATACAGGCCCTAATACTGGCGGCATGGGTGCTTACTCTCCTGCTCCTGTTGTTACACCTGAAATCCACGAGCGCATCTTAGAAGAAGTGATCTACCCTACGGTACGTGGTATGGATGCCGAAGGCGCACCATACACGGGTTTCCTTTACGCAGGTCTGATGATCGACAAAGAGGGTACGCCGAAAGTTATCGAGTACAACTGCCGCTTTGGTGATCCAGAAACACAACCTATCATGATGCGTATGGAATCAGACCTTGTTGAACTTTGCTTGATGGCGATCGACGAGAAGCTAGATGAAGCAGAATCTAAGTGGGATCCGCGCGCGTCTATCGGCGTTGTCCTAGCGGCTGGCGGTTACCCTGCTGACTACGCGAAAGGCGATGTTATTTCTCTACCAACAGCAGAAGCTGAGGGACAGAAAATTTTCCATGCAGGTACTGCAAACAATGCAGCGGGCGATGTGGTAACTAACGGTGGTCGCGTATTGTGTGCAACAGCATTAGGAAATAGCGTCTCAGAAGCTCAAGAACGCGCTTATGCCCTTGCAAAGCAAGTAAGCTGGAATGGTATGTTCCATCGCAATGACATTGGTTACCGTGCGATTGAGCGCGAACAACAAAGCTAACACTAAGTGTTCTGTACGTATTCAAGAAAAAAGGCGCTATACGCGCCTTTTATTATTCTTCAAGTAGTTGGGGAGGTTCTATACAATCATGGTCATCATCGGCCAACATCAACAACTCTTCAACAATGACTTTATTGGTTCGGGTCTTACCCAAGAAAGCAACATAGCTATCTATGCTCGACAATCGATTCACCACAAAACTTGGCAATGTTTGATTAAACTCGATTTTTTCATAGCTTTGACCACTACAAGTTTCAAAGTTAGCGCCATCCCAATACCCCTGTATCAGCTCAAGCCCTTCTTTATCCTGCTTTTTAGTGACGTTCGCTGTCGCATTCGCTTCTTGAACGTAACGTTGCAACTGCTCTTGATTCAAAGGTAATACTTTCCCATCAACACGGTACTGCTGATAAACCGCTTCACCTTCTTTGTTAAAGCGTACATGAACCCGGTATGGCACCATACCGCGCTTGCCTTTCGCTTGTTCGCCTTCACGAATCAACTCTCGAACACGATTCTCTTCCCAGCGATAATCCGTGTGATACCAACCATAGTCTCCTGAAGCGACATAGTCAGCAGAGGCTAATGGGGAGCCTAAAGACTCACTAAACCAATAGAAGCTGACCGCATCTCCCATGTTCTGGCCACCAGAATATTGAGAAATTTGCGACAAATTGGAAGTTGGGACAGTGGATGAACATCCAAGAAGAAAAGAAGTGATTAGTGAAGGTAAAAGAATTTTTTTCATCATAAAGAAACGAGTACGCCAGAATGAATAAATCACTCTGGCGTCAATTATTATTTCACTGCGTCTTTCAGAGCTTTACCAGCTACGAATGCAGGAACGTTTGCAGCAGCGATTTGGATTTCAGCACCAGTCTTAGGGTTACGACCAGTACGAGCTGCACGGTGGTTTACTTTGAATGTACCAAAACCAATTAGTTGAACTTGGTCACCCTCTTTCAGTGCATCAGTCACACCTTCAAGAGTTGCTTCAAGAGCAGCTTTAGCTTGTGCTTTAGATAGATCTGCTTTCTCTGCGATAAAGTCGATTAATTGGGTCTTGTTCATTAGGTTTCCCTTCTTATATGTTATCGAATTCATCTCACTCTAAAACATAAATGCCCCATCTGGCAAAGGTTTGTAAGCGATCTTTCGCTTTCATGACGTACTTTTAACCGTAATATGAGCAATAACTCACAATTTGTTACTCGACCGATTAAAAACAAAGCTTGTATTTTAGGTAAATTGACCTTATTTATGGATCGCCAACAGACCGAGAAGCCTGATATTTCGGGGCTGTTAGCGAACACTATATACCCAAACCAATAATGCCCAGGCATACCGGTAACTGCTAAAAAGAGCAAATAATTGCACCGGAGCAAAGTTAGGTCGCGGTATCAACTTCCATAGGACTCATATGTTTCTGTTACTTGCGTACGTCAGCATTGCCATTGGCGTATCTTTTATTTGTTCAGTACTAGAAGCGGTACTTCTAAGTATCACTCCTAGCTATTTGGCGCAGCTGAGGCAACAGCAACATCCGGCAGCCGACAAGCTGACAAAACTGAAAGCAGATATTGACCGACCTCTGGCTTCGATACTGACATTGAACACCATTGCTCATACCATCGGTGCTGCGACAGCAGGGGCACAAGCTGCCGTTGTATTTGGTAGCGAGTGGTTGGGCGTATTCTCTGGCGTATTGACCTTGGGAATTTTGGTGCTTTCTGAAATCGTACCAAAAACCATTGGTGCAACTTATTGGCGTCAATTAGCGCCAGCGGCAGCAACAACATTGCGTTGGATGGTTTGGGCTCTAACGCCTTTTGTCTGGTTCTCAGAACAAATCACAAAACGCTTAGCGAGTGGTCATCAAGCCCCAAAAATGCGTGATGAGTTATCTGCTATGGCGATTTTGGCGAAAGAAAGTGGTGAATTTGCAGAAGGTGAGTCAAAAATCCTGAATAACCTTCTTGGTATCCAAGACGTTCCCGTGACACAAGTCATGACGCCGCGTCCAGTCGTTTTTCGCGTTGATGCAGAAATCACAATTAACGACTTCCTAAGAGAACATCGGGACACGCCATTTTCCCGTCCTTTGGTGTATAGCCAAAGCACAGATAACATCATTGGTTTTGTTCACCGATTAGAACTGTTCAAACTTCAGCAATCTGGCTGTGGTGAAAAGCAACTTGGGGCAGTGATGCGCCCTGTGCACGTGCTGCTTAACACACTACCACTACCAAAGGCATTTGATCAGATGATGTCCCACCGCCTCCAACTGGCAATGGTGGTCGACGAATATGGCACGATACAAGGTATTCTTACGCTAGAGGATATATTTGAACACCTACTTGGCGAAGAGATTGTCGATGAAGCCGACAAAGCGACAGACATGCAAGAGCTTGCTTTTGAACGCTGGGAGAAGTGGAAGAAAACACACGGTGTAATAGAAAGCCGAGACGATGACGAGAATGACCTTCAACCTGCCGAAAAGCAGTCAGAGAATTAAGTAAGAAGGGAGCCTTGAGCTCCCTTTCTATCAAATCGCGATACCGATATTGCTAACCCCTTCTTCTCTCAGTTCCAAGCGAAGATCTTTGATCAGGTCAATATCGCGCTCTTGCGCATCTTTAAGTGGCCGAAAAATTGCCCACTGAACATCCCACTCAGCACATAGCGCTTCATTTTCTTTTTGGTTGTCATTAGTTATTTCCACACCCGTTTGTGCTTCTTCAAGTTGTGCCACAGTCACTACCGATTGCTGACTCACTTTGTGCATGTTGTCATACAGATCATCGCGATCTAGCAAACCATGTAATAACGTTGAAAGCGCGACACACGCTTCAATAGCAGGGTAAACACCGTAGAAATCAAAATCCTCCGAGCTAGGGATGATCTCTTCTAGCTTCTCTAACTGACGTTCAAAGTTCACCTTCGCATTTTTTACCGTTAAAAGCTCCCAAACACTGTCGAGAATATCGCGATAAATGCGTGCCTCAGCGAATTCCGTATTGTCACAGAACATGGCATAGTTAGGGTACATGCGTTCGCATAAGCAGGCCATGAACGTAATTTGTTGCCATGGTTCGAACTTTTCAAGACGAAGCTGGAGTGGATTCTGTAGCATAGTGACTCGTTGGTTGCAGAAAATACAGCGGAAGTGTACTTGATAACCAGTAAGGAAAAAAGTAAGCCAATGAACTATTTCACACATACCGTTTATATACTGACGGAGCAAAATGAAAAGTACCGGCAGTTACTTGAGCAATCACAGCTTCCAGATCTAAAAATTACTGACTCACCTCACGAAGCAACTATTTTGCTTGCATCGCCGCCATTGGCTGCTCAAAGACTTGCGGACTTCCCTAAACTCCAATGGCTACAGTCTATCTATGCAGGCGTTGATGCACTTCAACAGGTCAAAATTAGTCAGAATTGCCAAGTGACAAACGTAAAAGGGATCTTTGGACAGCAAATCGCTGAGTACGTACTGGGGAATTGTATCGCTTTTTATCGTCACTTCAGCACTTATCAACAGCAGCAACAAAACAAACAATGGCAGCCTCATGATTATGAGTCGTTAAATAATAAAATAATGGTGATACTAGGTACTGGTTCTATCGCTTGCCATCTGGCTAAGGTCGCGCAAGTGTTTGGCCTTGAAGTCATCGGCATCAACCGAAGTGGTATCCCTCCCAAAGAGTCGCCTTTTTCGCAAGTGTTTCACGTTCAAGAGCTAAAATTGGCATTAAACAATGCCAATATTCTGGTCAACACACTCCCTGCAACTAGTGAAACTCAAGATCTGATTGATATCCAGATACTTAAAGAATGTCAGGGTACGGTTTTATTTAATGTTGGACGTGGCAGCGTATTAAAGGAACAAGAACTTCTTCACGCATTAGATATGGGCCACATAGCCCATGCTTTCCTTGACGTTTTCCGCCACGAGCCACTTAAACCAGAAGATGTTCTTTGGAATCATCCTAACATCACTGTTACACCGCATATTGCTGCATTGAGCTTCCCAGAACAGGCATTCGAGGTCTTCTCAGAAAATTACCTGCTGTGGCGTGATGGCTTTAGCCTGATGCACAATGTCGATCTCAGTAAAGGGTATTGAAGGTTTGGAACAACTATTAAAACAGGTCAGAATGTGCAAAGTATGCGACCGAAATCTTCCTCTTGGCGCAAACCCAGTCATTCAAGCGAGCCCTACTGCCCGATTACTCATTATCGGCCAAGCGCCAGGAACACGTGTCCATAAAACATCAATTCCTTGGAATGATCCAAGCGGAGACCGTCTTCGAGATTGGCTTCAGCTGGACAAAGGCGATTTCTACAACAGCCAAAATATCGCTATCATGCCGATGGGCCTGTGTTACCCAGGAAAAGGAAGAAATGGCGATTTACCACCAAGAAAAGAATGCGCTCCACTCTGGCATCAAAAAGTACTATCGATGATGCCGCATGTTGGAATGACATTGTTAATTGGTCAATATGCGCAAAATTACTATTTAAATAAGAAACCTAAAACGCTTACTGAAACGGTGAAACAGTGGCAAACCTGGGCCCCCTCGTACCTACCTCTTCCTCATCCTTCACCAAGAAACACACTTTGGTTAAAGAAAAACCCTTGGTTTGAGGCAGAAGTAGTCCCCTTCATTCGAGAATATGTTCATAGCTACTTAAAGCTAAATGAACCTAAAAAATAGCATATCTGTTAAGGTTTGAAATAAATAGGGAAGAGAGCAGGACGCTTACACTCAAGACGCATCATTCCCTAAAAGATAAATCGATACGCCTAAAACGACAAAACCCAGTCCGAAGACTGGGTTTCTAAATAAGTGGCGGAGCGGACGGGACTCGAACCCGCGACCCCCGGCGTGACAGGCCGGTATTCTAACCAACTGAACTAC
>NZ_JBNJOI010000016.1:0-78888 GCF_050113675.1 Vibrio sp. TRT 21S02 | reverse complement strand
ATTTAAGATTTTGTCGGCTCAATGAATACTGAACATTACATAAGTAATGTTTGAATTGACTGTGCTGAATCTTTCGACTCAATGGTCACTTCGTTTCATTGAAACCTAATTTGAAGCTGAAGCTTCTAATTGGATTATCATCAACGAGTGCCCACACAGATTGATAGGTTTATATTGTTAAAGAGCTTTCCATTTGAGCCTCGCTCAAGTGGACGGCCATTTTAGCGAGATAAAGTTTAGTGTCAACCACTTTTTTCAAACTTTTTATCAAGCGTTTCCGCTTGGCTAATTGACCTGCTGGCTTGGCTTTCGTTTCTTTCGAAGTATTGCCGTGTCAGCGAGGGGGCATTATAGAGATCGAGATTATATTGGCAACCCTTTTTTCGAAAAAAAAGACACTTTTCTATCGTTAGGACAGAAATTAAGCTAAAAGGATAAAAACTCGCTGTCATCTTCACCAATTTTTGAATTTTTCAGCAAATAGAGCCACTTTTTTCCAATTAGTATATTCCACTTCTTTTGTTGTATCAGTCTCTCCACCCGTCATAGTCATAATAAGGCGAATCATCATTTTATCGAACCAACGGTACCTTGGGTAATAAAGCGCCCCCGCAAAAACACCGATCATTTCTGGCTGCCAAGGTGATTTTTTCAAAAATGTTTTAATGTAAACACTACCCTCTGGCGTATCTTTTCCTTGATCTTCTTTTCTTGCCGTTAGATTGACACAAAAGAAAGCTACTTTTGCACGTTTTAACTGAGCCAGGTTTGAATGGATAAATTGATAGAGCTTTTTATTAAGCTTGCCGTAACGAATGGAGGCGCCAATCATCACTTTGTCATATTGGTTAAAGTCAACATCAGTCACTTCATTCAAATTAACTATGTCACATTGATAATCTGGTAGCTCTTTCTCTATATAAAGAAGGATTTTCTTAGTTTGTCCTTCACTGGTTGAATACAAAAACAAAGCCTTTGACACAATTTCCCCTCAACTCCGCCAAAAAGTAGGCGTAAGTAGAATTAATAATGTAAATATCTCTAAACGACCAAACAACATCGAGACGATTAGTACCCATTTGGCTTTATCATTGACTTCTCCAAAATGTAAAGCCACTTCTCCCAACCCAGGGCCTAAGTTATTTAAGGTGGCTGCAACAGCAGAGAATGCGCTTAACTCATCCATTCCTGTTGCAATTAGCGCTAGCATGCAGGCAACAAATACCAACGCATAAGCAGAGAAGAATCCCCATACAGCATCAACGACACGTTGTGATAGTGCAGTACCACCAACTTTAATCGTATAGACAGCTCTAGGGTGAACCAGCCGTTTTAACTCACGAGCACCTTGGAGTGTAAGAAGTAATATTCGTATTACCTTCATTCCACCACCGGTAGAACCAGCACAACCACCAATAAAAGAAGAAAATAGCAATAATACCGGTAAGAAGATCGGCCATTCAGAAAAACCTGTAGTGGTAAAACCGGCGGTTGTTGATATCGATACGGTTTGGAATAACGCCTGATCAAATGCGTCATAAGTCGACTGGTAAGAGTGATGATTCAGTAAAACAAGGAAGCACACTACAAATAACAAAACCTGAATAAAGATAAAGGCACGAAATTCCGGATCTTTCCAATAGTACTTAGGATGAACACCACCAGAGGCAAAGGCGGCAAAGTGAAGTGAGTAATTACATGCAGAAATAAGTAAGAAGACTACGGTGATCATGTTAATCGCATAGCTATCAAAATATCCCATGCTGGCATCATGAGTTGAGAAACCGCCAATCGCGATTGTCGAAAAGCTATGGCTAATTGCATCAAATGGCGTCATTCCTGCAAGCCAAAATGCGGTTGCACATGCAATGGTTAAACTCAGGTAGATATACCAAAGCGCTTTTGCGGTTTCCGCAATTCTAGGCGTCATCTTGGAATCTTTAACTGGCCCTGGAATTTCTGCGCGATATAACTGCATTCCCCCGATCCCTAATACAGGAAGAATTGCGACAGCCAATACGATGATCCCCATACCACCGAACCACTGAAGTAGCTGACGATAAAAGAGAATGGCTTTAGGAAGCTCATCAAGGCCAACGATAACCGTTGCCCCTGTGGTTGTTAATGCTGAGAAAGACTCAAAAAAGGCATCAGTAACCGAAATACTCGGGTTATCTGCGATTAAAAAAGGTAATGAGCCCGCACTGCCTAGTACCGTCCAAAATAAAACCACGATAAGAAAGCCATCCCGAGCTTTAAGTTCGTGTTTATGATGGCGATTGGGGAACCAGCATAGTGCACCACAAAAAAGGAGTACAAAAAACGTGGTCACAAAAGGGACACCCGCACCATCTCGATAGATAAGTGCGACTAACGCCGGGGCCAACATGGTCACGCTGAAAAGGGCCAACAGAAGACCAACGATTCGAATAATTGAACGAAATTGCATGGATTGCTCGACTAATGAAGCAACGCTTCAGACTTCCTATTTCTTATTGTTTGTTCCGTCCAGTGGAGTTATCAAGACTTTTGCTCCACTCTTATTGACCATCATTTGAGTAAACGCGTCCACTTGACGCACTTCAATCTCGAGCAACAAAACCACTTGATCACTGTACTCTGCTTGCACTTCATTGGCATCAAACTGAGTAAAAAGGGATTGAGCGATGGGCATAAAGCCATAGTCTAACTCTACTCGCAATATTGTGGTTATTTTTTTCTCGATAGTTTGAAGCAGCTTGAGAGCTTGTTGTACTCCTCCACCATACGCTTTAACTAAACCACCTGTTCCGAGCTTAATACCGCCAGAATAACGGGTTACCACCGCGGTGATCTCACCAACTCCAGAACCCGATAGTTGTGCCAAAATAGGCTTACCCGCAGTTCCTGACGGCTCACCATCATCACTAAAACCCCACTTCATTGAATCTTCAGGACGCCCAGCTACAAAGCCCCAGCAATTATGTCGTGCCGCATTGTGCTTCTGTTTTATGCATTCCACATAAGCCTTCGCAGACTCAATAGTTGGCGTATGGGCTAAGTGGGTAATAAAGACACTCTTTTTAATTTCTTCTTCAAAAGTGATTTCACTAGCGGGTATTAGATAAGGAAGTTCATTCATGAGAGCAGTTGTTTTTTCACAGAAAAGTCAGTGTATCACGACCAAGCAAAAAAAACGCGATGACATGTTTTAATGCACAATGTTAAACACTTGTTTAAAAAATGTATTGAAAATATACAATCCGAGGTCCACACTAGAACGACTGGTCTAACCAGAATAAAAATAAAACGACTTACCAAGACACAATGACACATTGTAGGTCACGGAGATAAACAATGATTTACCAAGCTAACACCCTACAGGTAAAGGAAGTACAAGATGGTATCGCCGAGCTCAGCTTCTGCTCTCCCAACTCAGTTAACAAACTGGACTTGGCCACTCTTGAATCACTCAACAACGCGCTTGACGCACTCAAAGACCATTCAGGCTTAAAAGGGCTCCTTCTTACTTCAGACAAAGAAAGCTTTATTGTTGGTGCAGACATCACCGAATTTTTAGGTCTTTTCGCCAAGACAGACGCTGAGCTCGATCAGTGGCTGCAATTTGCTAACAGCATCTTTAACAAGCTGGAAGACTTGCCTGTCCCGACGATTTCGGTGCTTAAAGGTCACACGTTAGGTGGCGGTTGTGAGTGTGTACTTGCAACTGATATGCGAATTGGTGACAAGACCACCAGCATCGGTCTACCAGAAACAAAACTGGGTATCATGCCTGGCTTTGGTGGTTGTGTACGTCTACCACGTGTTATTGGCGCAGACAGCGCAATGGAAGTGATCACTCAAGGTAAAGCGTGTCGTGCGGATGAGGCATTAAAAATTGGTCTTCTGGATGCGGTTGTCGATAGCGACGCACTTTACGAGTCAGCACTACAAACACTGACATCGGCAATCTACGAAAAACTAGATTGGCAAGCTCGTCGCAAGCAAAAAACGTCACCACTGACGCTAAGTAAGCTTGAATCAATGATGAGCTTTACCATGGCGAAGGGTCTGGTGGCACAAAAAGCCGGTCCTCATTACCCAGCTCCAATGACAGCCGTTATTACTATTGAAGAAGGCGCTCGCTTTGCTCGTAACGAAGCACTCGACATTGAACGTAAACACTTCGTAAAACTGGCTAAGTCTGAAGAAGCAAAATCACTGGTTGGTTTGTTCCTTAACGACCAATACATTAAAGGACTTGCTAAAAAATCAGCTAAGTCAGCGAGTAAAGACACGCAACGTGCGGCAGTGCTTGGTGCGGGCATTATGGGCGGTGGCATCGCCTACCAATCTGCATTAAAAGGCGTACCGGTGTTAATGAAAGACATCGCGCAACCTTCACTCGATTTAGGCATGACTGAAGCATCTAAGCTGCTAAACAAACGCTTATCTCGTGGTCGCATTGATGGCTTTAAGATGGCTGGTATTTTAGCGTCTATCACACCAAGCCTACATTACGCTGGCATCGAAGAATCAGACGTGATTGTTGAAGCCGTAGTAGAAAACCCGAAAGTAAAAGCAGCAGTGCTGAGTGAAGTCGAATCACATGTCGGTGAAGACACGGTTATCACCTCAAACACCTCGACGATTCCAATCAATCTATTAGCGAAATCGCTAAAACGCCCAGAAAACTTCTGTGGCATGCACTTCTTCAACCCAGTGCACCGCATGCCCCTTGTTGAGATCATCCGTGGTGAACATACCTCTGATGAAACCATCAATCGTGTTGTTGCGTACGCAGCGAAAATGGGCAAATCACCAATTGTCGTTAATGACTGCCCTGGGTTCTTTGTAAACCGCGTATTGTTCCCATACTTTGGTGGCTTCAGCATGCTACTTCGTGATGGCGCGGACTTTACGAAAATCGACAAAGTCATGGAACGTAAGTTTGGCTGGCCGATGGGACCTGCATACTTGCTCGATGTCGTTGGTATTGATACAGCTCACCACGCACAAGCCGTTATGGCACAGGGTTTCCCAGAGCGTATGGGTAAACAAGGTCGTGACGCGATCGATGCACTATTCGAAGCAAGCAAATACGGTCAGAAGAATGGCAGTGGCTTCTACAGCTACACCATAGATAGAAAAGGTAAGCCGAAGAAAACCTTCTCTGAAGAGATCTTGCCGGTGCTCGCTGACGTTTGTGCCGATAAGCAGGACTTTGACGATCAAACCATCATTCAACGTATGATGATTCCAATGATCAACGAAGTGGTACTGTGTCTACAAGAAGGCATCATTGCCACTCCACAAGAAGCGGATATGGCATTGGTTTACGGTCTTGGTTTCCCTCCATTCCGCGGCGGCGTATTCCGCTACCTAGATAGCGTAGGTATTGCTGAGTTTGTTGCAATGGCAAAACAATACTCAGAGCTTGGTGCTATGTACCAAGTACCACAGATGCTGATTGATATGGCGGCGAAAGGTGAAAGCTTTTACGGTGCACAACAGCAAGGTTCTATCTAAGGAGGGATTCTAAAATGACTAATCAAACAAGAAATGTTGTCGTAGTCGATTGTCTACGTACGCCAATGGGTCGCTCTAAAGGTGGTGCTTTCCGTCATACACGAGCAGAAGATCTATCCGCGCGCCTAATGAAGGGTATCCTTGCGCGTAACCCGCAGGTGAACCCAAGCGAGATTGAAGATATCTACTGGGGCTGTGTACAACAAACCCTAGAACAAGGCTTTAACGTTGCACGTAATGCTGCGCTACTTGCTGGTCTGCCAATTGAGATTGGCGCCGTGACGGTTAACCGCCTGTGTGGTTCATCCATGCAAGCGCTTCACGACGGTACACGTGCCATCATGACGGGTGATGCTGAAATCTGCCTAATTGGTGGCGTTGAGCACATGGGACACGTACCAATGAACCACGGAGTGGACTTCCACCCTGGCATGTCAAAGACGGTTGCAAAAGCAGCAGGCATGATGGGCTTAACGGCTGAGATGCTTGGTAAGCTGCATGGCATTAGCCGTGAACAACAAGACGAATTTGCTGCGCGTTCTCATGCTCGTGCACATGCTGCAACCGTAGAAGGCCGTTTTAAAAACGAAATCCTGCCAATTGAAGGTCATGCGGCTGACGGCACGCTGTTCACTCTGGATTACGATGAAGTCATTCGCCCTGAAACATCCGTTGACGGTCTGTCTCAACTTCGTCCTGTTTTCGACCCAGCCAACGGCACAGTCACAGCTGGTACATCATCAGCGCTGTCTGATGGCGCATCAGCGATGTTGATCATGAGCGAAGAGAAAGCCAATGAACTTGGTTTGAAGATTCGTGCACGCATTAAAGGCATGGCCATTGCGGGCTGCGATCCTTCCATTATGGGTTACGGTCCTGTACCTGCGACGCAAAAAGCGCTCAAGCGAGCTGGTCTTTCAATTGAAGACATGGATGTGGTTGAGCTAAACGAAGCATTTGCCGCGCAATCTCTACCATGTGCTAAAGACTTGGGTCTGCTTGATGTTATGGATGAGAAGGTCAACCTTAACGGTGGTGCGATTGCATTGGGTCACCCGCTTGGCTGTTCTGGATCACGTATCTCAACAACGTTAATCAACCTTATGGAAGCGAAAGACGCGAAATACGGTCTGGCAACCATGTGTATCGGTTTAGGCCAGGGTATTGCGACCGTATTTGAACGACCATGATCCACAATAAAGATCAAAGCGCTAGCAATGCTAGCGCTTTTTGTTGGATCATTTAACTTTCAACCAATCTTGATAAAGTTGATCACTGGATCCTAGGTAGTCAACCATCCATTGGATCATCTTATGGTTTTCATCTTTTCGCCACACTAAGCAACATTGGCTCAGCGGTTTTTCCTCTTCCAAAACCTTTTCCACCAGCACGCCTTCAGTAATCAGTGGTTGGGCAATGTGACTCGGCATATAGCCGACCCCAACACCATTCTTCAAGCATTCTATTGCGCTGTACCAATTTGGTAACAGCAATCGGCGTTGCTTGGGGTAATGCACCGTGTGTCTTTTTGGCAATATATTTGAAGTATCATCAAGACAAATGGCTGGAAACTGGCTCACAAATGACTCCGTCAAACACTGCTCTTTCACGCATGGATGACTAGGAGACATTACAAATGCCCAGTCCAATGTTCCCATCTCTTTGACTTCAAAATCACCACCTACAGGGATTGCAGAGGTGGCACCAATGACAATATCAGCCCGACCTTGCGCGATCGCTTCCCAAGATCCATTGAACACTTCCATGTTGATCTGTAATTCAGCATGATCAAAGGTTTGATAAAAAGCTTCGATCAACGGCTTCATCTTATCGAGCTTCACAACATTATCTAATGTTAAGCGCAACGTTTTCTGCCATCCATGTGCCGCACGACGCGTTTGTGCTTTCACTTCTTCCATTTGGCGTAACATCGCACGCGCCTGCTTGAGGAATAACTCTCCCGCAGGAGTAAGCTCAACTTTGCGGGGTAAGCGGCGAAACAACACTACATCCAGCTCTTGTTCAATTTGCCGCACGCTATAGCTGATCGCGGAAGGTACTTTGTGAAGTACCTCTGCCGCAGCAGAAAAACTCTCAACTCGGGCAATAGTGTCGATCATCTCTAACGAAGATTTGGAAAATACACTCACATATAACCTTTCAAAAAATTTGATAGATAACTACAAATAATAACGTTTCATTTTATCGAAAGCGAAAAATAGAATAACAACCCAAATAAAAAGGTTGGCGCCAACACAGATCTATCTATGAATTAATTTCAACGGAATTGCTATGAAAGTATCCAAATTACAACTTTTTTATCTTGCTGCGTTATCTATGTTGGGCTTTGTTGCTACAGATATGTATTTACCAGCATTTAAGGCAATGGAAGCGGATTTTGCTACTGGTCCAGAACAAATTGCTCTCTCATTAACTGTTTTTCTTGTCGGTATGGCCAGTGGACAACTCTTATGGGGACTGGCTTCTGACCGATTTGGCCATAGAAATACGTTAATTGTCGGTATGGCAGTATTCACCTTCGCTTCAGCCGGACTCGCATTTAGCGACCAAGTATGGCAGTTGCTACTACTGCGCTTCATTCAAGCGATCGGTGTATGTGCCCCTGCAGTGATCTGGCAAGCAATGGTGATCAAACGTTATGAAGCGAAGATCAGCCAACAAATTTTTGCCACCATTATGCCATTGGTTGCTCTTTCACCAGCGCTCGCTCCACAGTTAGGAGTCGTGTTGGCTAACAATTTTGGTTGGCACAGTATTTTTGTTTGCTTAAGTATCGTAGGTATTGTGTTAGCTGCTGCGACCATGGTTCAACCCAAGGAGCAAATTGAAAGTAAGCAAACTTCGGTTAAGCATGACATCAAAGGACTTTTATCATCCAAAGCTTATCTTGGTAATGTGATGATGTTTGCTACTGCTTCTGCAGCATTTTTTGCCTATCTAACCGGAATGCCAGAGATCATGGCTCAATTGGGTTATTCACCCGCAGATATAGGTATGAGCTTTATTCCACAAACCATTGCATTCATGGTTGGTGGCTACTTAGGGAAAGTGTGTGTTGGTAAATTTGGTGATGAAAAGGTACTGCGCCAATTGATTGGGTTGTTCAGTGTTGCTGCCCTGCTGATTTTTATTGCTTCACAATGGCAGTTAACCTCAATTTGGCCAATACTTGCTCCATTTTGCCTAATAGCCGTTGCCAATGGTGCTTTGTATCCCATAGTTGTCAACCGCGCACTCTCCAGTGCAAAGCAGAGCCCGGCAACCGCTGCTGGTCTGCAAAATAGCTTACAAATATGTGTCAGTAGCCTTTCTAGTGCGCTGGTTGCAATGTTAGCCAGCCAAGCTCAGGCGGTGACAGGTATCGCAATTGTTATTTGCATGGGCGGTTTATGGATTGGTTATATCGTATCAAACCGAGAACTATCGCAGCACTTTACCACGCCAGACAATTCACGAGTTGTCAGCGACGAATAGCTAAAACAGTGAGAGCCGCACAATGCGGCTCTCACTCTAGTAAGTGATTACAAACTTTTCAGTCCCCATTTTTCTGCAGTTTGCTTAAAGAACCCCTGTGTTTTCTTTAGCTCAACCCAATGGTTGATATAGTTAATCCATACTTGGTCATCTTGAGGTAACAGCATCGCAATGGGTGTTGGCTTACGCGGCTCTTTCACTGGAACAATCGCCAACTGTTTAAACTTCTCAACCAGCGTGGCCGCCTCTACGTTTGATGTTACCGATACGTCTGCACGGCGAGCTAGCAATTCTTGGAAGTCACGTGCTGGCGCTTCAATCACAATATGCTGCGCAGATGGAAAGAAGTCTTTGACCAACTTCTCTTGAACCGTACCCAGCGTAGCAGCAACTTTTACGTCAGGCTTGTCAAAGTCTGTCCAATCAGAGAATTTCGCTAAGTCTTTCTTTTGCACTACGGGTACAAAGGCGAGATAGAAATACGGCTGACTGTAACCCGCAACCTTAGCTCGAGACATATTCAAAGACGCACTACCGGTAATGTCGTATTTATTGGCTGTAATGCCATTCACCAGTGTTTTCCAGTCTGTTGCAACATATTCAACTTTTACCCCCAGATCTTTCGCTAGTTCAGTCGTGACATCAATATCAAACCCACGATAGCTATTGGTAGCGGGATCTTTCATTGTCATCGGGTTCCAATCTCCCGTCGTCCCAACTCTAAGCACTCCTGTATCCAAAATTTCATGTAAACGACTTTGGGCATTCGCAACCTGGCAAACAGCAAGCAAAGACAGGCCTAGCACAACTAAGATTTTTTTCATTGTTTTTCCTTATGTATCCATTCCATATAACAAATTAGGTCATAACACTGATAACATAGCAGCAACAAGGAACAATTATTAGCAAAGACAGGGTGTTGTGTGAACTATCGTTATTTCTGGCTAATTTCACTTTTATTGATAACTGGGTGTTCCGATTATCACTGGGGTTGGTATGTGCTTGATCCTTCCACAGAGCAAGGACTCACCAATATTAAATTTCTGATCGCTGGTTTTAATGACACAATCCAAGTGTCTTTACTCAGCATGCTGTTTGCGATGATGATTGGCTTGTTCGTCGCCCTCCCCGCGCTGTCTGACTATCCAGCATTGAAATGGGTCAACCGCATTTATGTTGAGGTGATACGTTCTATCCCTGTTTTGGTTTTACTGCTTTGGGTGTATTACGGTATGCCAACGCTACTTGATGTGTCCCTCAATCACTTTTGGGCAGGTGTGATCGCATTAACAATTGCAGAAAGTGCATTTATGGCAGAGGTATTCAGAGGAGGCATTCAAGCCATCAGTCGTGGACAACACGAAGCAGCAGAGTCTCTCGGCTTAAATTATTGGCAAAAAATGCGTTTGGTGATTCTTCCACAAGCATTTCGCCAAATCTTGCCACCACTGGGCAACCAATTTGTTTATATTCTCAAAATGAGTTCACTGGTCAGCGTGATTGGTTTAAGCGATCTAACCAGGCGAGCTAATGAATTGGTCGTGAATGAGTACTTACCGCTGGAGATATATACTTTCTTAGTTCTCGAGTACCTACTGCTTATTTTACTGGTATCTCAAGCAGTGCGATGGCTGGAAAAACGTATCGCTGTACCGAGTTATTAGGCCTCAAAAGAATAAAGCCGCTCATAATGAGCGGCTTTAAATTATCGATTAACTAGTCTTATTTCTGTTTTACTGGACGTTGCCAGCCAGTGATCTTGCGCTCTTGTGCACGAGTGATCACTAACTCACCTTCTGCTACGTCTTTGGTCAATGTGGTACCAGCACCAACTGTTGCGCCATCAGCAATTGTCACAGGTGCGACAAGTTGGCTATCAGAACCAACAAATACGTCATTACCTATGATGGTTTTGAACTTGTTTGCACCATCATAGTTACAGGTAATCGTACCGGCACCAATGTTCGTACGTTGACCGATCTCAGCATCACCTAGGTAAGTAAGGTGGTTCGCTTTTGAGCCTTCACCAATACGCGCATTTTTTACTTCCACGAAGTTGCCTACATGAGAGTCATTACACATCTCTGCGCCTGGGCGTAAGCGCGTAAATGGACCAACCGTACATTCTTCACCAACGGTCGCACCTTCAATTACACTGTATGGACGAACGATAGTATTATCGTCAATCTCACAATCTTTTAAAACACAGCCAGCACCAATACGAACGTAATCACCTAATGTAACTTTACCTTCAATGATAACATTGGCATCAATTTCGCAGTCCATACCACACTGTAGTTGTCCACGAAGATCAAAGCGTGCAGGATCGCGCAGCATCACACCTTGCTCTAGCAGTTTTTGTGCTTGCATCGATTGGAATGCGCGCTCTAAACGAGCAAGTTGTGAGCGGTCATTAACCCCTTCAACTTCAATAGGATTCACAGGGTGAACCGCTTCTACGGCGCGGCCTTCTGCGTGCGCTGCTGCAATAACGTCAGTTAAGTAGTACTCACCTTGCGCATTATTGTTGTTAAGGTTTGATAACCAACGGCGTAAATCTTCACCACGTGCGACCATCACACCGGTGTTAATTTCTTTAATTAGCTTTTGTTCTTCCGTTGCGTCTTTTTGCTCAACGATAGCAACAACAGGACCGTTACGACGAACAATACGGCCATAACCTGTTGGGTTATCCATAACAACCGTTAGCAGTGCGATACCACCTTCAGGTTTAGCATCAAGAAGACTCTCAATCGTTTCTTCAGAAATAAGTGGTACATCGCCGTAAAGCACTAAAATCTTTTCATCATCTTCAAACTGAGCAGAAGCTTGATCAACAGCGTGTCCTGTGCCCAATTGCTCAGCCTGTAGTACCCAATTCACTGGTTCATTAGCTAATACAGATTGCATTTGCTCACCACCATGGCCATACACAAGATGGATATTCTGAGCACCTAATCCAGCGCATGTATCAATCACATGTTTTGCCATCGGTTTTCCTGCGAGCGTATGCAGAACTTTAGGCATATTAGAATACATGCGGGTACCTTTACCCGCGGCCAGAATGACAGCGCTAAATTTCATAACAATCCTAATAAATATTGAAATCGGAAAATTGGAAGTATTCTATCTAGGTTAGCTAAGGGAATTAACCCCAACAAAAAAATTTCTGTTAAAAAATAAGCAAAAAGGCGGTCAAAAGACCGCCTTTATCATTTTTAAAACGCTACTATTAACTAGCGACGTTTTTTAGTCAGCTCGATAACACGTAGCTGAGCAATAGCTTTAGCCAGTTCACTAGCCGCTTGCGCGAAGTCCATATCACCATGCTGATTCTGAATATTTTCTTCAGCACGACGTTTGGCTTCTTCAGCCTTAGCTGCGTCCAGTTCTTCACCACGAATCGCTGTATCAGCCAGTACTGTAGCAGTACCCGGCTGAACTTCGACCATACCACCAGAAACATAAATAATTTCTTCGTGGCCGTGTTGCTTAACAATACGCACCATACCAGGCTTGATAGCGGTCAGCAGCGGTGTGTGACCGTGGAAAATTCCAAGCTCACCTTCGCTACCGGTCACCTGAAACGTCTCAACGCGGCCTGAGAAAATTTTCTTCTCTGCGCTCACTACGTCTAGGTGAAAGGTTATTGCTGCCATATCGCCTCCTAGTTAGCCTTATAGCTTCTTCGCATTCTCGATAGCATCGTCAATCGTACCGCAGTACATAAACGCTTGCTCTGGAATGTCATCGTATTCACCAGCTAGTAGACCTTTAAAGCCACGTAGTGTCTCTTTAAGAGGTACGTAAACGCCTGGGTCACCTGTAAATACTTCCGCTACGTGGTAAGGCTGAGTTAGGAAACGCTCAATCTTACGTGCACGAGATACAACTTGCTTATCTTCTTCAGATAGCTCGTCCATACCTAGGATCGCGATGATATCTTTCAGCTCTTTGTAACGCTGAAGTGTCTGTTGAACGCCACGAGCTGTGTCGTAGTGCTCTTGACCAACCACTAGAGGATCAAGCATACGAGATGTTGAATCTAGTGGGTCAATCGCTGGGTATAGACCCATTGCTGCGATGTTACGGTTAAGTACAACCGTTGCATCCAAGTGTGCGAACGTAGTTGCTGGAGACGGGTCAGTCAAGTCATCCGCAGGTACGTATACTGCCTGTACAGACGTGATAGAACCAGATTTCGTTGACGTGATACGCTCCTGTAGTACACCCATCTCTTCTGCAAGAGTTGGCTGGTAACCTACCGCTGAAGGCATACGACCTAGCAGTGCTGATACCTCTGTACCTGCAAGTGTGTAACGGTAGATGTTATCAACAAACAGCAGAACGTCACGACCTTCGTCACGGAACTTCTCAGCCATTGTTAGGCCAGTCAGTGCAACACGTAGACGGTTACCTGGTGGCTCGTTCATCTGACCATAAACCATCGCTACTTTTGATTCTTCAGGATTCTCAACGTTTACAACGCCCGCTTCCTGCATCTCGAAGTAGAAATCGTTACCTTCACGAGTACGCTCACCTACACCAGCAAATACTGATAGACCAGAGTGCTGAAGTGCGATGTTGTTGATAAGTTCCATCATGTTGACGGTCTTACCTACACCAGCACCACCGAATAGACCAATTTTACCACCCTTAGCGAATGGACAAACTAAGTCGATTACTTTAACGCCAGTCTCTAGTAGAGCGATCTCGTTTGATTGCTCTTCGTAGCTTGGTGCTTCACGGTGGATAGAGTAAGTCTCTTCCGCACCGATATCACCACACTCGTCAATTGCGTCACCTAGAACGTTCATGATACGACCTAGGGTCTTAGTACCTACTGGTACTGAAATTGGAGCGCCTGTGTTAACCACTTCAACGCCACGACGTAAACCATCAGAGCTACCCATTACGATACAACGAACTACGCCACCGCCTAGCTGTTGTTGAACCTCAAGAACTAGACGCTCTTTTGATTCTGTAACGTTTAGAGCGTCATATACACTAGGTACTTCGCTCTGTGGGAACTCTACGTCGACTACCGCACCGATGATCTGTACGATCTTACCTGTAGCCATCGTTAATCCTCTAAACTATTTCGTTTTACCTAAGCTTAAACCGCAGATGCACCACCAACGATTTCCGATAGTTCTTGTGTGATCGCAGCCTGACGGGCTTTGTTGTACACAAGTTCTAGATCTTCAATCAAGTTGGTTGCATTATCTGTTGCAGCCTTCATCGCAATCATTCGAGCCGCTTGCTCACAAGCAAGGTTCTCAACTACACCTTGGTAGACCTGAGACTCTACATAACGCACTAGAAGTGTATCTAGTAGAGGTTTTGGTTCAGGTTCATAGATGTAGTCCCATGAATGCTCACGCTGCATTTCTTCGCTGTCCGATTTAGGCAAAGGTAGCAATTGATCGATCGTTGGTTGTTGAACCATAGTGTTCACAAACTTATTAAACACTACGTATAGACGGTCCAATTCACCTTCATCGTATTTCTTCAGCATTACGCTAACAGAACCGATTAGGTCTTCTAAGCTTGGGCTATCGCCCAGACCAGAAACCTGAGCAGCTACTTTCGCGCCGCTATGTTTGAAAAAGCCTGTTGCTTTTGAACCGACTAATGCCAGTTCAACTTCAGCACCTTTCTCTTTCCAAGCCTGCATATCGAGTAGCGCTTTTTTGAACACATTGATGTTCAAGCCACCACACAGGCCACGGTCTGTAGAAACGATGATGTAACCAACTCGCTTCGCTTCACGCTCTTCTAGGTACGGATGACGGTACTCTAGGTTTGCGTTTGCTACGTGACCGATCACTTTACGCATGGTTTCAGCGTATGGACGAGAAGCTTCCATTGCATCTTGAGAACGACGCATTTTTGAAGCTGCTACCATTTCCATCGCTTTCGTAATTTTCTGCGTGCTTTTAACACTACCGATTTTATTACGTATCTCTTTTGCGCCGGCCATCGTTACTCTCCATTAGTTGGTGGCAGAAACTGCCACCGACCTATTACCAAGTTTGGGTTGCTACGAAGTCGTCCGTCAGCTTCTTAAGCTGCGCTTCAACTTCATCGTTGTATGCACCCGTCTTGTCGATCTCAGCTGCGAAATCAGCGTATTGACCGCGAGCGTACGATAGTAGAGCCGCTTCAAAATCTAGCAGTTTGTTTAGTTCAACATCTGCTAAATAGCCGCGCTCTGCCGCGAAGATTACTAGTGCTTGGTCAAATACAGACATTGGAGCGTACTGCTTCTGCTTCATTAGTTCTGTCACTTTTTGACCATGGTCTAGCTGTTTCTTCGTCGCTTCATCAAGGTCAGATGAGAACTGTGCGAATGCCGCCAATTCACGGTACTGAGCTAGTGCAGTACGGATACCGCCTGATAGCTTCTTGATGATTTTCGTCTGCGCTGAACCACCTACACGAGATACTGAGATACCAGGGTCAACAGCTGGGCGAACACCCGCGTTGAATAGCTCAGTTTGTAGGAAGATCTGACCGTCGGTAATCGAGATTACGTTAGTCGGTACGAATGCTGAAACGTCACCTGCTTGAGTTTCGATGATAGGAAGCGCAGTTAGAGAACCAGTCTTACCTTTCACTTCACCGTTAGTGAATTTTTCTACGTACTCTTCACTTACTCGAGCTGCACGCTCTAGTAGACGTGAGTGTAAGTAGAAGACATCACCTGGGAATGCCTCACGGCCTGGTGGACGTTTTAGTAGTAGAGAGATCTGACGGTAAGCTACCGCTTGCTTAGATAGATCATCGTAAACAATCAGTGCGTCTTCACCGCGATCGCGGAAGTATTCACCCATCGCACAACCTGCATATGGCGCTAGATATTGTAGCGCTGCAGATTCAGAAGCAGATGCAACAACAACGATAGTGTTAGCTAGCGCGCCGTGCTCTTCAAGTTTGCGAACTACGTTAGCGATAGTCGATGCTTTCTGACCGATAGCTACGTAGATAGAGAAAATACCTGAGTTTTTCTGGTTGATAATCGCATCGATCGCCATTGCTGTTTTACCAGTCTGACGGTCACCGATCACAAGCTCACGCTGACCACGACCGATTGGGATCATTGAGTCAACTGATTTGTAGCCAGTTTGTACAGGTTGGTCAACCGATTTACGGTCGATTACACCTGGTGCGATTACTTCTACAGGCGAAGACAGTTTCGCTTCGATTGGACCTTTACCATCGATAGGCTCACCTAGTGTATTCACTACGCGACCTAGAAGTTCTGGACCAACTGGCACTTCAAGAATGCGGCCAGTACCTGTAACTTTCATGCCTTCCTTTAGGTCAGCATATGGGCCCATTACAACCGCACCAACCGAGTCACGCTCGAGGTTAAGTGCTAGCGCATAACGGCCACCCGGTAATTCAATCATTTCACCTTGCATCACGTCCGCTAGGCCGTGGATGCGGATGATACCATCGCTTACCGATACGATAGTACCTTCATTGCGAGCTTCACTAACAACTTCGAAAGATTCGATACGTTGTTTGATCAGATCGCTAATTTCCGTGGAATTAAGTTGCATGCTCCAATCCCCATTAAGACTGCAATGCATCGCTCAGGCGGTTCAAACGACCACGCGCTGAGTCATCGATGACTAAGTCTCCGGCTCGAATAATCACCCCACCAAGTAGGGCCTCATCTATACTGCAATTCAGCTTAACTTTGCGTTCAAGACGCTGTTCAAGTTTGCTGCTGATGTTTGCAAGCTGCTCATCAGAAAGTTCTGTTGCTGAAATAACTTCAACATCAATCTCTTTCTCATGCTCTTGTTTAAGAGTAAAGAACTGTTCACAAACATCTGGAAGGGCCGTTAAACGACCATTCTCTGCCATTACCTTTAAAAGGTTTTGACCATGTGCATCAACTTGCTCGCCACAAACCGCTACAAATATTTCTGCAAGTTTTTCAGCAGAAACAGAACCCGTTAGAAGTTCTTTCATTTGTTCGTTGTTTGCCACTTCAGCTGCAAAAGACAGCATTTGACCCCATTGGTCAAGTTGGTCTTTTTCCGCCGCAAAGTCGAATGCTGCTTTAGCATAGGGGCGTGCGATAGTAGTCAAATCAGACATAAGCGCCCCCAGACTTAAAGTTTTGCAGTAATGTTGTCGAGAATATCTTTGTGCGCATCTTTATCGATTGAACGCTCAAGGATTTTCTCAGCACCAGCTACAGCCAGAGTTGCAACTTGTTTGCGCAGCTCATCGCGTGCACGATTGCGTTCAGCTTCAAGTTCAGCTTCCGCTTGAGTCAGGATTTTCTGGCGTTCTGCCTGAGCTTCCTCACGAGCTTCATCAAGAATTTGAGACTTACGCTTGTTCGCTTGATCGATGATCTCAGTTGCTGTGCGCTTCGCTTCTTTCAATTGATCAGAAGCGTTTGCTTGTGCTAGATCCAAGTCTTTTGCAGCTCGCTCTGCTGCTTGTAGACCGTCAGCAATTTTCTTCTGACGTTCTTCGATCGCTTGCATCAATGGTGGCCATACATACTTCATGCAGAACCACACAAATAGTGCGAACGAGATTGCTTGACCTAGCAGAGTTGCGTTCATATTCACAACAGCTACCCCTCTATATGGACTTAGTGTTAATCAATGACAAACCAGAGTTTGTCTAGAGTTAAACGTGATTAACCTAGTTGACCAACGAATGGGTTTGCGAAAGTGAATAGTAGTGCGATTACGATACCGATCATTGGGATCGCATCAAGTAGACCAGCGATGATGAACATCTTAACTTGTAGCATAGGAGCCATTTCTGGTTGACGTGCTGCACCTTCAAGGAATTTACCACCTAGAAGTGCGAAACCAATCGCAGTACCAAGAGAAGCAAGACCGACGATAATACCTACGGCGATTGCAGAAAAGCTCAGTAAAGTTTCCATTACTATCTCCAATTTATAGTTAGTTGGCTTATGTGCCCGATAAATAAAGCTTTAAAAATTAATGATCAGAATCTTCGTGTGCCATTGATAGATAAACAATGGTCAACATCATGAATACGAAGGCCTGAATCGTAATAACCAGAATATGGAAAATAGCCCACGGTAGTGAACCCATCCATTGTAGCCACCATGGTAGCATTGCCGCACAAAGAATGAATACAACCTCACCCGCGAACATGTTACCGAATAGACGCATACCAAGTGATAGAGGTTTCGCCAGTAGCGATACCACTTCAATCAGTAGGTTAAACGGGATCATGATTGGGTGATTGAATGGATGTAAAGCCAGTTCTTTCGCAAACCCACCTAGACCTTTTACTTTGATGCTGTAGTAAATCATCAGAGCAAATACGCCTAGTGCCATAGCCATGGTGATGTTCACATCAGCTGAAGGTACTACTTTCAAGTAAGGAATACCGAGCCAATGCTCTGCTGGGTATGGTAAGAAATCGATAGGCACAAGGTCCATCAAGTTCATTAGAAATACCCAACAAAAGATAGTCAGTGCGAGAGGTGCTATCAGAGGGTTGCGTCCATGGAACGTATCTTTGACGTTTTCTGCGACAAATTCTACGATCATTTCAACAAAACACTGAAGCTTGCCTGGTACACCTACTGTTACTTTCTTTGCTACTGAATAAAAAATCCCAAGGAAGATCAAACCAGTAAACCAAGAAAAAAACAGGCTATCGATATGTACGTTCCAGAAACTTGTCGCCTCTTCAACCAGACCTAACTTATAAAGAGATAGGTTGGTTAAGTGGTGATCAATGTATCCGGCCGATGTTAGCGCTTCACCTGGCGCAGCCATAACTCGTCCTATTTTTTGTTGTTGATGAATAGCACTGGTGCAAAGATATTAATACCTAGTACCAGCAAATAGGTTAGTTTCAGGGGAACGAGTTCCACCTGCATATACATGTAGGCAACGGAGAAGAGAGCAACCGTGATGAGAATCTTTAGTGCTTCACCTGTGTAGAAAGAGGCCGTGATCCGCTTTGCAGCTCGAGCTCCACTAAACATAAAAGCACACAACGCAAAAACCGCATTAGCGATGACAAAAATGCCCCCACCAACCAGCGCTGAAAATCCCCATTCAGCATTCACAACGACTGCCATTCCTGCTGCCACTAATGTAACCACGCCAGACTGGAGCATTAACAATTGCTTAGCAAGCTCTCGTCCTGGTCTAGCTAACGCAGTTACCATGTATTCGTACCTCTAGTAATATCCACGCTTTGACTACTTAACGTCGTGGAAATTGGCGAAAATTATACGGTGAGTCGAACTGATTGCAATGAAAACACCGCAAAAAGTTACAATTTTGTTTACAAACCTACAACTTTCGCACAAATAATCTTTTTTTACATAATTGATTCAGATCAATTATCTCATTTAGCTCTCGAGCTTGGCAATTAGTCGCTCTAATTTGTGAGGCTCATCAAGACTAATTGTCATTTTAGCTTTGCCATTACGGCTTCGAACGATATTCACTTTAGCCCCCAGTTTTTCACTGAGTCTTTGTGACATTTGTTGAATGTCCGTATCTTCTGGCTCATTTTCAGCTTCAACTTGAGGCTGTAGACATTTTTTCACTAAAGCTTCAGTCTGGCGCACGGTCATTTTCTTCTTCGCAACCAGCTCTGCGACTTCAATTTGTTGCTCACCTTCAAGCATCAAAAGTGCTCTAGCATGGCCCATTTCGAGCATTTTTGCGGCCACCAGTTCTTTTACATCTTGCTCGAGCTGGTTCAATCGCAATGTATTACTTACAGTTGCACGTGATTTACCAATAACATCCGCAACCTGTTGGTGGGTTAACGAAAACTCACCTTGTAAACGATCGAGAGCTTGCGCTTCTTCAATCACATTCAAATCTTCACGCTGGATGTTCTCGATAAGTGCCATTGCGATCGCGGCTCGGTCTTCGACTTTCTTCACGATGCAAGGAACTTGTTTCAGTCCAGCTTTACGTGCGGCACGCCAGCGGCGTTCACCTGCAATGATCTCAAACTTTCCATCACCAACTTCACGAACCACGATGGGTTGGATGATCCCTTGAGATTCTATCGATGCCGCTAACTCTTCCAATGCTTCTGGCGACATGTCTTTACGTGGCTGATAGACACCTGGCTTTAAATGAGAAACGGCTAAATCCGTTAACTCTCCATCAGATGACAGTTCTTGACTGTGCAAGGCACTTTGCTGCTTTTCTCGAGCAAGTGAACTGGTAGAAAGCAGGGCATCAAGCCCTTTACCTAAACCACGTTTAGACATGAGAGTGAATTCCTTTGATTAATTTATGCAGGTACTTCTTCTCGGCGTAGCATTTCACCAGCAAGCGCTAGGTAAGCTTTTGCTCCAGCAGAGTATTTGTCGTAATACATCGCTGGTTTGCCGTGACTTGGCGCTTCTGCCAAACGTACGTTACGAGGAATAACGGTGCGGTACACTTTGTTGCCAAAATGCTTTTTCAATTGATCGGATACTTCATTGGAGAGTCTGTTTCGAGGATCATACATGGTGCGCAACAACCCTTCGATTTTCAGATTTTCGTTTACCACGGCAGCTAATTTGCTGATCGTATCCATTAACGCAGTTAAACCTTCTAGTGCAAAGTACTCACACTGCATAGGAACCAAAACGGAATCCGCTGCGGCCATGGCATTGATTGTAAGAAGGTTTAGAGAAGGAGGACAATCGATAAAGATGAAATCATAGTTATCGCGAACTTGTGCAAGTGCATTCTTAAGACGAACTTCTCGCGCAAAGACTTCCATCAATTTGATTTCTGCCGCCGTCACATCACCATTGGCAGCAATTAAATCATAATGACCAGAGGTTTTACGGCAGACGACCTCTTCAAACGGAGCGTCTTCAACGAGCAATTCGTACGCCGTTGCATCGATTTGATACTTATCAACACCACTGGCCATAGTTGCGTTGCCTTGTGGGTCTAGATCGATCACTAAAACCTTGCGTTTAGTGGCTGCCATTGAAGCCGCCAAATTTATACAAGTAGTTGTTTTTCCAACACCGCCTTTCTGGTTGGCGATCGCTACGATTTTACCCACGATTAACCTCGCTGTTATCCCTTGCGCGATAAGATTACAAGATGACGCTCACCTTCTAACTCAGGAACATTCAAAGCTTTGATGTCAGTCACAGAACACCACTCAGGTAATTGTTCAATCTCACCCTGTGGTAATTGACCTTTAAGAGCAAGAAAAAGACCAGACTGTTCCTTTGGCAAATGATGGCACCAATTCACCATATCTACCATAGATGCAAACGCGCGACTTAGTACACCATCAAATTTGTCTTGAGGCTGATACTCTTCGACTCGACTTTGAATCGGGATCACATTTTCAATATTCAATTCATGCAGAACTTGTTTAATAAATCGAATACGTTTGCCCAAACTATCAAGTAAGACGAACTGTTTTTCAGGATTCATGATCGCAAGGGGAATCCCAGGTAAACCAGGACCAGTCCCTACATCGATAAAACGTTGCCCATCAAGATGTGTGCTAACAATAATACTATCAAGAATATGCTTAACTAACATTTCCTGCGGATCGCGCACCGAGGTCAGGTTATAAGCTTTGTTCCACTTATCCAGCAGTTCAACGTACCCTACCAATTTTTCACGTTGCACCTGTGAGACCTCAAGGCCTGTTTGAACAAGAAGTGAGTCAAGTTTGGCTTTTAGTGCACTCATTTATGCTTCCTCACCCTTTTTTAGCATACCTTGCTTTTTGAGGTATACGAGCAAAATGGATATTGCAGCTGGTGTCACCCCTGAAATTCGAGAAGCGATACCAATGGTTTCTGGCTTGGCATTGTTTAGCTTGAGCACCACCTCATTGGATAACCCCTTCACATCACTGTAATCAAGCTCAAGCGGTAATTTGGTGTTCTCATGGCGCAGAGACTTTTCAATCTCATCTTGTTGACGCTTGATATAACCTTCATATTTCACTTGGATTTCAACTTGTTCAGTTGCTTGAGGATCATCTAAGGCTGGCGCAAAAGTATCTAACTGAGTCAGTAGATCGTATGTCATTTCTGGACGACGAAGAAGATCTTCACCGCTTGCTTCACGCGCGATTGGTGTTTTTAACCGTTGGTTTAGCTGCTCAACGCCAACTGAAGTTGGATTTATCCAAGTTTCTTTCAAACGTTGACGTTCTGTTTCCATGTTTTCGATCTTTTGGTTAAAGCGAGCCCAACGGCGATCATCAATTAATCCTAACTCACGCCCTTGCTCCGTTAAACGCAAGTCGGCATTGTCTTCACGCAGCAGCAAGCGGTACTCCGCACGAGAAGTAAACATGCGGTATGGCTCTTTTGTCCCCATGGTCGACAAATCATCAATCAATACACCCATGTAAGCTTGATCACGGCGTGGACTCCAACCTTCTTTGCCTTGGCTGTGCAAGCTTGCGTTCAGACCGGCCATTAGACCTTGTGCTGCCGCTTCTTCATAACCGGTTGTACCGTTGATCTGGCCAGCAAAGAACAGACCATTAATGAATTTCGTCTCATAGGTTTGCTTCAAATCACGTGGGTCAAAGAAATCGTACTCAATTGCATAACCAGGACGAACGATGTGTGCGTTCTCAAAACCTTTCATTGAACGAACAATTTGTACTTGTACGTCAAACGGCAAGCTGGTGGATATACCATTCGGGTATAGCTCGTGCGTTGTAAGACCTTCAGGCTCAATGAAGATTTGGTGACTGTTTTTATCAGCAAAGCGCATCACTTTGTCTTCGATAGACGGGCAGTAACGCGGACCAATCCCCTCGATCACCCCTGCATACATTGGGCTGCGATCTAGATTGTTGCGGATCACCTCATGAGTTTGCTCATTGGTGTGTGTAATAAAACATGGGATTTGACGCGGCTGATGCTCACGTTTGCCCATAAATGAAAATACTGGTGTTGGGTTGTCACCGTGTTGTGCTTCCAACACTGAGAAATCCACGCTGCGTGCATCGATACGTGGTGGTGTACCCGTTTTCAGACGATCGACACGGAACGGCAGTTCACGTAATCGATCCGCCAATGCGATCGATGGAGGATCTCCCGCGCGGCCACCAGAAGAGCTTTCCATACCTATGTGGATCTTACCGCCAAGGAAAGTACCTACGGTTAATACCACTGATTTGGCGTGGAACTTAAGTCCCATTTGCGTGACGACGCCAAGTACACGATCTTGTTCAACAATTAGATCATCCACTGATTGCTGGAATAAAGTTAGATTTGGTGTGTTCTCTAATGCTGAGCGTACGTATGCCTTGTACAGAGCACGATCCGCCTGAGCACGAGTGGCTCGAACTGCTGGGCCTTTCGAAGCATTTAATGTTCGAAATTGAATACCGGCGTGATCAATGGCATCAGCCATTAGACCGCCCAATGCATCTACTTCTTTGACCAGATGTCCTTTGCCTATTCCCCCAATCGCAGGGTTGCAAGACATCTGCCCTAAAGTATCAATGTTATGCGTCAATAACAGAGTTTTTTGCCCTGTACGTGCAGACGCTAAAGCGGCTTCCGTTCCTGCATGACCGCCACCAACAACAATGACGTCAAAAGTTTCGTGATAAAGCATGAACTGACCTCAGGTACTCAATCGAAATAATGGACAGATAAAAAGAGCGCTATTCTACCTTCTTTCCGCTACTGAGAAAATCGCTTTTCAAGCTTTTTACTTAAAGGGCTGAGAAGTAAATATATATAAGATCTATATAGAGATCTTTTATTGGATCTATTATTAGGATCGTCGAACTCTGTGGATAAGTGGAAAATGATCAACAAGATCATGGATCTTAATAAGATCACATTGTGTGATCTAACGTTGATCTAACGGAGGATTAGCTGGGATCAAAATGGCTACTTATGCACAGGTAGGAAAAGTGATCTTACTTATTATATGGATAACTATAGGTTGATCACTAGATATCTCTATATTTATCCACAAACCAAGTGCTCAAATAAGCAGCAGTCAGTTAGTGTTAATTGGGAATTAGTTACTCACAGTGAAAAGAAAAGCGGCGATTTGCCGCTTTTTAAAGAGTTAGAATTTTGAGATGTGCTCTAAGAGCCAGTGTTCTGCTGCGTCTTCTGGTACGGGATGAGCTAAGACATCAATCGTTAGACATTCTGTTAGAGGCGTTGCTCCAATATCTTGAAGTAATTGGTGAGCATGAAGGCCTGCGGCACAAAACGTGTCATAGCTTGAATCGCCAATGGCGACCACAGCGTATTTTACTTGGGTCATATTTGGTGGTGTATTTTGTAGCGCTTGAACGAAAGGCTGAATGTTATCGGGGTAATCACCTGCACCATGAGTCGAGGTGACGATCAACCATGTCCCCTGAGGCGGAATTTCACTAAGATCAGGTTGATTGTGAATGGTGGTTTGCAAGCTTTTCTCTGTAAGTAGATCGTTGAGGTGATCTCCTACATACTCGGCACCACCTAGCGTACTGCCCGTGATAATGTGGATCATGTCTGTTCCTTTATTGAGTCATACTAACGCCATGGCTAGCGCTATGCGTTAGTAGAAAAAGAAACGCGGTGCTAATTCTATGATTAACACCGCGCGTTTTGATTATTTACCGATACAGAATGAGGAAAATATGCGGCCGAGTAGGTCATCAGAACTAAACTCGCCGGTAATCTCGTTCAAGTGTTGCTGGGTAATACGCAACTCTTCTGCCAAGATCTCACCAGCCATAAAACCTTCAAGCTGTTCTTGTCCAATTTGAAGATGTTGAGCGGCTCGCTCTAGTGCATCTAGGTGGCGACGACGTGCCATAAAGCCCCCTTCGCTGTTTCCAGAAAAACCCATACACTCTTTCAAGTGATTTCGTAGTGCGTCTACACCGGCCCCTGTTTTTGCAGATAGGCGAATTAGGGTTGGATCGTTGACATGACAGATCCCCATTTCTTCATCGGTTTGATCGGCTTTATTGCGGATCACTGTCATGCCGATATTACTTGGTAAGCGATCAACAAAGTCAGGCCAAATATCTTTTGGATCGGTGGCGTCAGTCGTGGTGCCATCGACCATAAATAGTACTCGGTCTGCTTGCGCAATTTCATCCCACGCACGTTCAATGCCGATTTTTTCCACTTCATCAGAAGCATCACGTAGACCTGCGGTATCAATGATGTGCAGTGGCATACCATCGATGTGGATATGCTCACGTAGAACATCACGTGTCGTTCCTGCAATATCGGTCACAATGGCTGACTCTTTACCTGATAGAGCATTGAGTAGACTCGATTTCCCCGCATTTGGACGACCAGCAATCACCACTTTCATCCCTTCACGCATAATCGCGCCTTGGTTGGCTTCTTGGCGTACAGCCGCGAGATTGTCGATGATCGCTTGTAGATCGGTTGACACTTTACCGTCAGCTAGGAAATCGATTTCTTCTTCAGGAAAGTCAATGGCAGCTTCGACATAGATACGTAAGTGGATCAGCGATTCCACCAACGTTTGAATACGTCTTGAAAATTGACCCTGTAGTGATTGCAGCGCTGATTTAGCCGCTTCTTCTGAAGTGGCATCAATGAGATCTGCAATCGCTTCTGCTTGGGTCAGATCCATTTTGTCATTTAAAAATGCGCGCTCTGAAAACTCACCAGGTCGAGCGGCACGCACACCGTCAATACCCAAGATACGCTTAATCAGCATATCCATAACGACTGGACCGCCATGGCCTTGGAGTTCGAGTACATCTTCCCCTGTGAATGAATGTGGGTTAGGGAAGTAAAGTGCGATCCCTTGATCCAGTTCATTACCATTTAAGGCTTTGAATGGCAGATATTCTGCGTAACGAGGTTTGAGGCTTTTACCTGTTACCTCTAATGCAACTTGAGCTGCCAGTGGGCCAGAAACACGGATAATACCGACACCGCCACGACCCGGAGCGGTAGCCTGAGCAACAATGGTATCTGTTGTCATATGAGTGCCTTTCAAGCTTTGGCCAAGTGGTTTGGCCTTTATAAATTCCAATTAGCTGAATTGTAATCAGCTCAAATAAAAAAGGCGACCTTTTGGCCGCCTTTCTTGATGATTCACTCTTACTTGGAGTGCAAACCTTTTTTCTCGAGCGCTTTGTAAATCAAAGTCTGTTGGATCAAGGTTACGATGTTCGATACCAACCAGTATAGAACCAGACCTGAAGGGAAGAACAGGAAGAAGAAAGTAAACATAACCGGCATAAAGGTCATGATCTTCTGTTGCATTGGATCCGTTACGGTTGTTGGGCTCATCTTCTGAATTAGGAACATGGATGCACCCATCAGTAGTGGCAAGATGTAGTAAGGGTCTTGTGCTGATAAGTCATGAATCCAACCAAAGAATGGTGAGTGACGCAGCTCAACCGACTCCATCAGTGCCCAGTATAGGGCGATGAAAATAGGCATCTGTAGAACAAGTGGTAGACAGCCACCCAGTGGGTTTACTTTCTCTTTCTTGTACAGTTCCATCATCTCTTGGCTCATGCGCTGACGGTCATCACCGATGCGCTCACGCATAGCTTGCAGCTTAGGCTGTAGCATGCGCATTTTGGCCATTGAGGTGTACTGTGCTTTTGTTAGTGGGTACATTGCACCACGAACGATAAAGGTTAAGCAGATGATTGCTACACCCCAGTTGCTAACAAAGCTCTGAATGAATGACAGCAGTGAATGAAGAGGTTTAGCGATAAACCACAACCAACCGTAGTCCACTACAAGGTCTAGGTTTGGTGCAACTTCAGCCATTTGATCTTGCAGTTTAGGGCCGACCCAAAGCGTTGCTTTGAAGTCTGCGCTATCGCCACTTGCAATGGTTTTGTTTGGCATACGCACGCCGATATCGCCAAGATTGCCGATAACGCGAGTATATAGGTTAGCACCTGGTTCGTTACGTGGGATCCAAGCTGACGCAAAGTAGTGCTGGATCATCGCTGCCCAACCTTGGCCGTTTGCAAGATTCAAAGAAAGGTTGCGATCTTGCATATCGTCGAAGCTGTATTTTTTGTAACGCGTATCTTCTGTTGAGTACGCACCACCTCGGTAAGTTGGCATCGTAATGCTACCACCTGCATCCATTAGGTTTTGACGCAAGTGCGCGTACATACCGAAGGTTGCATTGTTACCGGAGTTGTTTGCTACTTTGTATTCCACATCAATCGCGTAGCTGCCACGTTTAACAATGAATGTTTTAGTGTACTCAAGGCCATTCGCTGAATAAGTCATTGGAATACGCAGTTCATCTTGGCCGTCAGCTAGCGTAAAGCTGTCAGCATTGACTGCGTAAGCTGGGCGATTTGAGCTGCTTAGGTCGATACCTTGAGGGCCAACTAAACCACTTTGAGCAATAAACTGATGACCTTTTTCGTTTTTCAGTAATACGAATGGGTCTTCAGAGTTTAGCTCTGCTGAATATTGGTTTAGGTCTGCATGAACGACGTCACCGCCTACCGTGTCAATAGACAGAGTTAATACATCCGTTGTGACGGTAATAGTTTTAGCAGAAGCTTGCTGGGCTGGTGCTGGGTCTAATTCATCAGCAAAAGATGGTGCAGGTAGAGTACTGCTTGATTGTGCCTGCTCAACCGGCTGAGGCGCAGGGTTCTTAGCTACTTGCCATTGTTGAAACAACAAGAAAGAAACCAGTGCTAGCGCGATTAACAGGATATTACGTTGAGAATCCATCGTTATTTATCTCTGTCTTGTTTTTGGACTGGTGGAACGGGGTCAAAGCCCCCTTCATTCAAAGGGTGGCATTTTAATAGACGTTTGCCTGATAACCAACATCCTTTTACAAAACCGTGAGCTTTCAACGCTTCTATTGCGTAAGTGGAGCAGGTTGGAGTAAAACGACAACGTGGTCCTATTAGAGGACTAATAATCCATTGATAGAGTCGGACAAGTCCGATTGCTAACCACGAGAAGGGCGAGACAGGCGTTGCCATAATTTATCAAACAACTTGAACATTTCGTCATTGCTTAGATCTTGCGCGCTTTTTTTGGCAATCACAACAAAATCTTTGTTTGGAAGTTGATGTTGTTTGTTACGAAAACTTTCACGAGCGAGACGCTTGAAACGATTGCGACCAACGGCAGTTTTAATCTGCTTTTTGGGTACCGCTAAACCAAGTCTTGGATGAGACAGGCTATTGTTACGAGCAATAATGGTGAAATGAGGTGAGCCAGCTCGATGAGCTTGCTGGAAGACGTTTTGATAATGCTCGGGAGTTAACAAGCGTAACTCCCGATTGAACGCGTACGTATTCAAAATAAACTAGTGATTATTTTGATAGGCGCGCACGGCCTTTTGCACGACGTGCATTAATTACTTTACGACCGTTCTTAGTTGCCATGCGAGCACGGAAACCGTGAGTACGCTTGCGCTTTAGAACTGAAGGTTGAAAAGTGCGTTTCATGATAATTACCTTTACTGATCAGTAGTTTTAGGTTCTTAGTTAACCCGGCGTGGGCATTTCGTCTTCTTTATATATAAAGAGGACAACCGACGCCTCTCAACAAAGAGGCGGAATTGTAATCACAGTCACATAAAGTGTCAATCTTTGTGCGACAGCTAAATTCCGGCCGGGCGATTATACGTAGTGTGAGTAAAATCTCAAGGATCGATCGATCCTTATGGTGGATCTTTACTCCATTCCTACCTGACGTAAGAATTTTTGTAAGCGAGGATCCTGTGGATTACCAAAGATATCCTGTGGAGATCCCTGCTCAACAATATTGCCTTCAGCCATGAAGATCACGCGATCTGCCACTTCTCGCGCGAATTGCATTTCATGAGTGACCACCAGCATAGTCTGGTGCTTTGTCGCTAACTCCTTCATTAATTGAAGAACTTCACCAACCCACTCAGGGTCAAGTGCAGATGTTGGTTCATCAAATAACAATAATTCGGGTTGAAGTGCCATCGCTCGGCCGATGCCCACACGTTGTTGCTGCCCACCAGAGAGTGCCGCTGGATAACTATCGCCTTTGTCGCTTAAACCAATATCATCCAAGATTTGCTGAGCACGTTTTAATGCCTCTTCTTTATTCCAACCGCGGACGGTGATCAGACCTTCGGCAATATTCTGACGAGCGGTCATATGAGCAAATAGGGCGTAGTTTTGAAATACAAAGCCTGTTTTACGTCGAAGAGCTAAGATCTCTGCTTTATTGTGTTTTTGACAATCAACCGTGACGTCATCAATCGTAATTTGGCCTTGATCCGCTTGTTCAAGAAAATTGACGCAGCGTAGCAACGTCGATTTACCAGTACCACTGGAGCCGATAATAACGATGATTTCACCTTGTTTGATGTCGATATCGATTCCCTTTAGAACTTCGGTATCGCCAAAGCGTTTATGAATATTAGAGAGTTTGATCATCGTACATACGCCTTATTCAGTTTTGCTTCCGCCCAGATTTGTACTCGGGTGAGTATGACAACTACGCCCCAATAGATCAGTGCTACCGCTAGGAATGCTTCAAAGAAACGAAAGCTTGATGATGCTTCCATCTGGGCTTTGGCCATGATCTCTGCAACACCCAGCGTAAAGGCGAGTGATGTTGATTTGATCATGTCGATAAAATAGTTCATCAATGAAGGCAGCGCGACACGGGTTGCTTGTGGCAAAATGATACGACGCATAGCCTGAGAGGTGGTCATACCCACAGACAAGCTCGCTTCCATTTGGCTACGATCGATACCTATGATGGCTGCACGGATGCTTTCTGCCATGTATGCGGCAAAATGCAAAGTGAGGCCGATTACCGCAGCACTGAATGCGTTAAGGCCAACCATAAATGGAAAAATTTGCGGTAAGCCATAATAAAGCAGGAACAGCTGCACCAATAACGGTGTACCACGAAAGAAGCTGATGTAGAGTTGGCTGAGCTGATCAAGCACAGGGACACGGAAAACGCGGATGTTAGCGATGATCACCGCAAGAGCGAGGGAGAACAATAATCCCCATACGGCCATTTCCATCGTGGTGCCGAGATATTTGAGTAATATCGGCATCAGTTCCAGCATGTAGTTAAAATCAAATCCCATAACTTACCTTTGAGAGAAAAGAAAAGGTGGAACTGAATTCCACCTTTGTATTGTTCGAACTAAAAAAGTTGGCTTATTTGGTGATATCAGCACCAAACCATTTTTCAGAAATTTTCGCTAGCGTACCGTCTGCACGCATTGCTGCCAACGCTTTGTTTACTTCGCCTTGTAGCTTTTTGCCATTTTCGTTATCTACAAATGGCCAAGCATTTTGAATCGTTTCAAATGGTTCACCTGCAAGTTGCAGTGGTAGACCGGTTTTCTTGATAAGTTCCAATGCTGAAAGGCGATCCATGACAAATGCATCGGCACGACCGAGCGCAACATCATGTTCGATACCTGTGTCGTAGGTTTTGATGTTGATCTTGCCATCTTTATCGTAATCACGTAGCAGCTGCTCAAAGTTTGAGCCCAGGTTTACGGCTACCGTTTTTCCTGTGAGATCGTCGATACCTTGGATCGCATCATTTCCTTTACGCACTGTGATCTGTGCGCCGTCAACCACGTACGGATCGGCAAACAAATATTTTGCTTTACGTGCATCTGTCATGGTGATCTGATTTGAAATGGTGTCAATACGGCCAGTTTCTAATAAACCAAATAGGCCTGAAAAGTTTGCTGTGACATATTCAACTTTGTAATCGTTACGTTTGCCAATTTCATCCCAAAGGTCAACTTCAAAGCCTTGTAGCTTATCTTGCTTCACAAAAGTGAACGGGAAGTAGCGTCCAGACATACCCACTTTTACTTCAGTGGCAGCTTGAACCGTTGCGGCAGATAGTGCGATTGCTGCAATTGCAGCTTTAATCCAGTTTTTCATAGTACAGCTCCTTAATATTATGGAGAGAAATACTACTGTGATTCAGCTCACTTAGATAAATAACCAAGTGCAATATCCTAGTCCACTGAGTAATAAGTTAATAAGGACTGGGGATAACGCGTGAATATCTCTCAAATAATAGAGACGACTTAAGACAATTCACAGAGTTATCACCAAAACAAAGATCCCGTAAAAATAGCCTAAATGTGGATCAATATGTGGGTAAAAATGGGGCATGATGTGGGGATCCCCCCTTATTCATCGAAAAAATTGTGAATAACTTAGATCTTATTCACTGGATCGTCGATCATTTGCTGGCGATCTTGGTTATCAACAGGTAAAATTGCCAATCTTTTCAGATCATTTACTTTGAGTGGGGGCACCGTGTCATCTTCGCTTTGGTTGCAATGCATGCAACGGCTTCAAGAAGAGCTACCAGCTACAGAATTCAGTATGTGGGTTCGTCCGTTACAAGCGGAGCTCAATGACAATACTCTCACTTTATTTGCACCCAACCGTTTTGTTCTAGATTGGGTTCGCGATAAGTACCTCAATAGCATCAATCGTCTATTGCAGGAATATTGTGGTAACGATATTCCAAGCTTGCGTTTTGAAGTGGGCAGCCGTCCGGTTTCTGCGCCAAAACCAGCACCAACACGTACACCTGCCGATGTTGCAGCAGAGTCTTCTGCTCCAGCACAACTGCAAGCACGTAAACCTGTACATAAAACTTGGGATGATGATGCCCAAGCTGTCGCAGATATTAACCATCGTTCAAATGTGAACCCTAAACACAAATTCAATAACTTTGTTGAAGGTAAATCGAACCAGTTGGGCTTAGCCGCAGCACGCCAAGTGTCTGATAATCCTGGTGCTGCGTATAACCCTCTATTTCTATACGGTGGTACAGGTTTAGGTAAAACGCACCTATTGCATGCGGTGGGCAATGCCATTGTGGATAACAAGCCGAATGCAAAAGTGGTGTACATGCACTCGGAGCGTTTCGTGCAAGACATGGTGAAAGCGCTGCAAAATAATGCTATTGAAGAATTCAAACGTTACTACCGCAGTGTGGATGCACTGCTTATCGATGACATCCAATTCTTTGCCAATAAAGAACGCTCGCAAGAAGAATTCTTCCATACCTTCAACGCACTGCTTGAAGGTAACCAGCAGATCATCTTAACCTCTGACCGTTATCCAAAAGAGATCAGCGGGGTAGAGGATCGCCTTAAATCACGTTTTGGTTGGGGGTTGACGGTTGCGATTGAGCCACCTGAACTTGAGACTCGTGTCGCGATCTTGATGAAGAAAGCCGAAGATCACCAAATTCATCTGGCCGATGAAGTGGCCTTCTTTATTGCGAAGCGTCTGCGTTCTAACGTTCGTGAGCTTGAAGGTGCTTTGAACCGAGTGATTGCTAACGCGAACTTTACCGGCCGTCCAATCACGATTGATTTTGTCCGTGAAGCGCTGCGCGATCTGCTGGCTCTACAAGAAAAGCTGGTCACCATCGACAATATTCAAAAGACGGTCGCTGAGTACTACAAGATTAAAGTGGCTGATTTGCTGTCAAAACGCCGTTCGCGTTCTGTGGCGCGTCCTCGCCAACTTGCAATGGCGTTGGCGAAAGAGCTGACTAACCACAGCTTGCCGGAAATCGGTGACGCCTTTGGTGGTCGTGATCATACAACGGTACTGCATGCGTGTCGCAAGATTGAGCAGTTACGCGAAGAAAGCCACGATATAAAAGAAGATTACTCGAACCTGATTCGGACTCTGTCTTCTTAATTACCAAAATACCGAGTATTCTTAGTTTCAGTTAACACGATAAAACCGCAAACACCGTTAAGAGCATTATATGAAATTTACCATTGAACGTAGCCACCTGCTGAAACCACTTCAACAAGTGTCAGGTGCGTTAGGTGGTCGTCCGACTCTGCCTATTTTAGGTAACTTGCTACTGAAAGTTGAAGATAACGTATTGTCTATGACCGCAACCGATCTAGAAGTGGAATTGATCAGTCGTGTGACGTTAGAAGGTGAATTTGAAGCGGGCAGTGTTACTGTTCCATCACGTAAGTTTCTCGATATCTGTCGCGGTTTACCCGATGATTCTGTGATCACATTTGTTTTGGAAGGCGACCGCGTTCAAGTACGTTCTGGTCGCAGTCGTTTTTCGTTATCCACACTTCCTGCCAATGATTTTCCAAACATCGAAGATTGGAAGAGTGAAGTGGAAGTCTCTTTAACGCAGGCCGAATTACGTACATTAATTGAAAAGACTCAATTTTCAATGGCGAACCAAGATGTTCGTTATTACCTTAACGGCATGCTGTTTGAAATTGATGGCACAACACTGCGCAGTGTTGCGACCGATGGTCACCGTATGGCGGTTTCGCAAACAGCATTAAGCGCCGACTTTGCTCAGCAACAAATTATTGTGCCGCGTAAGGGGGTTCAAGAGTTAGTGAAGCTATTGGATGCACCCGAGCAGCCTGTGGTATTGCAAATTGGTAGCTCAAACGTCCGTGCTGAAGTGAACAACTTTGTCTTCACATCTAAGTTAGTTGACGGCCGCTTCCCTGATTATCGCCGTGTTCTGCCACAGACTACGACGAAAACATTGCTTGCTAACTGTGATGAGTTACGTCAAGCCTTCTCTCGTGCTGCCATTCTTTCTAACGAAAAATTCCGTGGCGTTCGCGTCAATCTTGCGGGTAGTGAAATGCGCATTACTGCCAATAACCCTGAGCAAGAAGAAGCAGAAGAAATGCTGGACGTAACCTTTGAAGGGGACGCGATTGAAATTGGTTTTAATGTCAGTTATGTCTTGGATGTGCTGAACACTTTACGCTGTGATAATGTTCGGGTCTCGATGTCTGACGCCAACGCCAGTGCGTTGATAGAAAACGCCGATGACGATAGTGCCATGTACGTGGTTATGCCAATTCGATTATAGAATGCCTCTATCCCGCCTTATTATTCAGCAATTTCGAAACATTAAAGCCTGTGATATTGACCTATCAGCAGGCTTTAACTTTCTTATTGGCCCTAATGGAAGTGGCAAAACCAGTGTGTTGGAAGCCATTTATTTGCTCGGTCATGGTCGTTCTTTTAAAAGTACGCTAACTGGCCGCGTGATCCAAAATGAGTGTGATGAACTGTTTGTTCACGGTCGTTTTTTGACCTCGGATCAATTTGAGCTACCAATTGGCATTAATAAGCAGCGTGATGGCTCAACAGAGGTTAAAATAGGCGGTCAGTCCGGGCAAAAATTAGCCCAATTAGCGCAAGTGCTGCCATTGCAGTTGATTCATCCTGAAGGGTTTGATCTACTAACGGATGGGCCGAAACATCGCCGTGCATTTATTGACTGGGGCGTGTTTCATACTGAGTCTGCATTTTATGATGCATGGGGGCGGTTTAAGCGTTTAAACAAACAACGTAATGCGTTGTTGAAGACCGCCACCAGCTATCGGGAACTCAGTTACTGGGATCAAGAAATGGCGCGCTTAGCAGAGAATATCAGTCAATGGCGCGCTCACTATATTGAGCAGATGAAAGACGTTGCACAGGTGATTTGCCAAGCGTTTCTGCCAGAGTTTGATATCCAATTAAAGTATTACCGAGGATGGGACAAAGATACGCCGTATCAGGAACTCCTTGAAAAGAATTTTGAACGCGATCAGGCGCTTGGTTACACCTTTAGTGGGCCAAATAAGGCTGATCTGCGGATTAAAGTGAATGGAACGCCGGTTGAGGATGTTTTATCACGAGGTCAGTTGAAGTTAATGGTGTGTGCACTTCGAGTGGCACAAGGACAACATCTGACAACAATGACAGGTAAGCAATGCATCTATTTGATTGATGACTTTGCCTCAGAATTAGATAGCCAACGTCGCAAGCGTCTTGCTGATTGCTTGAAAGAGACGGGGGCTCAAGTTTTTGTAAGTTCTATTACCGAAAGCCAAATTGTCGATATGTTGGACGAGCATGGCAAAGTGTTCCATGTGGAACATGGCGCAATAGAGCAAGGATAAAAAGAGAGAAACTCATGTCTGAAAATTACGATTCATCGAGTATTAAGGTACTGAAGGGTCTGGATGCGGTACGTAAGCGTCCAGGTATGTACATCGGCGACACTGACGATGGCACCGGTTTGCACCACATGGTTTTTGAGGTCGTAGATAACTCAATTGATGAAGCGTTAGCGGGTCACTGTAAAGACATCATTGTGACAATTCATGAGGACAACTCAGTTTCTGTTAGCGATGATGGCCGTGGTATCCCAACGGAAATGCACCCTGAAGAGAAAGTATCAGCTGCAGAAGTTATCATGACGGTACTTCACGCAGGTGGTAAGTTCGATGACAACTCATACAAGGTGTCGGGTGGTCTACACGGTGTAGGTGTTTCGGTAGTAAACGCACTATCAGAGAAAGTGACGCTAACGATTCACCGTGGTGGTCATATCCATACTCAAACGTATCACCATGGTGAGCCTCAAGCGCCACTAGCGGTTGTAGGTGATACCGACAAAACGGGTACGCAAATCCGTTTCTGGCCAAGTGCAGAAACTTTCTCAAATACTGAGTTCCACTACGATATTCTAGCAAAACGTCTACGTGAGCTATCATTCCTAAACTCTGGTGTTTCTATCAAGCTTAAAGATGAGCGTGAAGAAGACAAGAGTGACCACTTCATGTTTGAAGGTGGTATCCAAGCGTTCGTTGATCACCTAAACACCAACAAAACGCCTATCATCGAGAAAATTTTCCACTTCGATTTCGAACGTGAAGACGGTATTTCAGTTGAAGTTGCGATGCAGTGGAACGATGGTTTCCAAGAAAACATCTACTGTTTCACTAACAACATCCCTCAACGAGATGGTGGTACTCACCTTGCTGGTTTCCGTGCAGCCCTAACTCGTACCCTGAACTCATTCATGGACAAAGAAGGCTTCTCAAAGAAAGCGAAAACAGCAACTTCAGGTGATGATGCACGTGAAGGTCTAACTGCAGTTGTTTCGGTGAAAGTGCCAGATCCTAAGTTCTCAAGCCAAACCAAAGATAAGTTGGTTTCTTCAGAAGTGAAGTCTGCGGTTGAATCAGCAATGGGTGAAAAACTGTCTGAGTTCCTAGTTGAGAACCCTGCAGAAGCTAAGATGGTGTGTTCTAAGATCATCGATGCAGCACGTGCTCGTGAAGCGGCGCGTAAAGCTCGTGAAATGACTCGTCGTAAAGGTGCATTAGACCTAGCTGGCCTACCAGGCAAACTGGCTGACTGTCAGGAAAAAGACCCAGCACTCTCTGAACTTTACATAGTGGAGGGTGACTCGGCAGGCGGCTCCGCAAAACAAGGCCGTAACCGTAAAAATCAGGCTATCCTACCGCTTAAAGGTAAGATCCTGAACGTTGAAAAAGCGCGTTTCGACAAGATGCTGTCTTCTCAAGAAGTAGCAACGCTTATCACGGCACTTGGCTGTGGTATCGGTCGTGACGAGTACAACCCGGACAAATTGCGTTACCACAACATCATCATCATGACCGATGCCGATGTCGATGGGTCGCACATCCGTACGCTACTATTGACCTTCTTCTACCGTCAAATGCCTGAGCTTATTGAGCGTGGCTACGTGTACATTGCTCAGCCACCACTTTACAAAGTGAAGAAAGGCAAACAAGAGCAGTACATCAAAGATGAAGATGCAATGAACCAATACCAAGTAGCATTGGCTCTGGATAATGCATCTCTGCATGTAAACGCAGAAGCACCTGCACTATCGGGTGAAGCGCTAGAGAAACTGGTTCAACAGTACAACGCAGGTATTAAGCTGGTGGATCGTATGAGCCGCCGTTACCCACGTGCGTTAGTACATGAGCTTATCTACACGCCGCGTCTAACCGCAGAGCAGTGTCATGATGCAGCAGCAGTAGAAGCTTGGACTAAGCAACTTGTTGAGCAGCTTAATGCCAAAGAAGTGGGAGCAAGCCAATACAGCTTTGAAGTAGAGCAGCATGAAGAGCTAGGTTTAAATCTACCTAAGATCGTGGTTCGTACGCACGGTGTGACTCATGAACACGCACTGAGTATTGACCTCATCAACTCGAAAGAATACGGCAAGCTAGCGTCTCTTTCTGAAGCATTAGAAGGCCTGATTGAAGAGGGTGCTTACATCAAACGTGGTGAGCGTACTCAGCCTGTATCAAGCTTTGTTGACGCACTAGAATGGCTAATTAAAGAGTCACGTCGTGGTCTAAGCCTACAGCGCTACAAAGGTCTAGGTGAGATGAACCCAGATCAGCTATGGGAAACGACGATGGACCCAGAAACGCGCCGCATGATGCAAGTAACGATCGAAGATGCAGTAGGTGCTGACCAACTGTTCACGACACTAATGGGTGACCAAGTTGAACCTCGTCGTAACTTCATTGAAGAGAATGCACTGAAGGTAGCTAACCTAGACGTTTAGATTGTTTTCTCTTCGCTGGATGAACTGATTTCTATGTCGAAGGTGCTCATTTATGCTTATAAACTCCGCGCCTTCTCCTTGAACTAAGCTCATCCAGCTTCGATAAAAATAATCTAAAAATTTTAAAAGACTGTCAGAAATGACGGTCTTTTTTGTTTTTAAGTATTTGAAAAATATTGAATTAGAAAAATATTTGGAAATAATCCCTTGAAACTCATTTGTGCTATCCACATATCTATTGTTGAAGAGGAAAGCTGTCTTGCTCAAGAGAGAAGAAACAGAGCCTCTGGAACCGCTGATAAGGTATCGCTCAAGAGAGGATGACCTTAGAAGTACACAATTGAATCGATTTATTACTATGTCCCAGAGCTAACAGAGCCCGAGGAGTAGAGGATAAATCCCTTAGTCGGCAACGATCTATACAAGGTAGATCCGCGCAAACTCACGACTAAGACTATTGCTTACTAAAAGGATAGCATTATGAGAACTGTAGATTTCACTCCACTTTACCGCAACGCAATTGGCTTCGATCGTCTATTCAACATGATGGAAGCAAACACTTCGAAGAATACCTCTGGCGGTTACCCTCCGTACAACATCGAGCAAAAAGACGAGAACAACTACCGTATCACTATGGCAGTTGCTGGCTTTGCTGAAGAGCAACTGGAGCTGACTCAAAAAGAAAATATGTTGATTGTTAAAGGTGAGCGTAAGGCCGAAGAAGGCAAAAACTACGTCTACCAAGGTATCGCAGAGCGTGATTTCGAACGTAAATTCCAGCTAGCAGACTACGTAAAAGTCGTAGGTGCAAGCATGGAAAACGGTCTACTACATATTGACCTAGAGCGTGAAATCCCAGAAGCGATGCAGCCACGCAAGATTGCGATTAATGGCAAAAACCTGATTGAAGGTTAACTCGTCATATTTGAAGCCACAGCGTTGTTGACTGCATAAATTCCCCCTAATCACATAGGTTCCTATGCTCATAGGGCTGAATTTCTTTGTCGCCTAGCTGTAACTCCAACTATTTAGAGTTAATGGCAATATATTCGGGAAGAAGAGTGAAAGAGCACCATCTAGGTGCTCTTTTTTATTGGATTATTTACGGTGTCATTCCATAGAGGGAGGAACGACCGAGTAGGGAATATCTATTTACTTTCGCGGTAAGCCTTCTCGATTTCTTCAGTAATAATCTTAATGCCTTTTTGCATCATCTCATCGTCCTGCACGTAGTTCATGCGTAGGCATTGATGTGCATGAGCCCAATCATCCTCTTGACCTATAAAGAAGTATTCTCCCGGTACAATTAACACGCCACGTGCTTTCAATCGTTTGTAGAGTTCCATAGTGGTGATTGGCAATTCATCAAACCATAGCCACAAGAAAATGGCCCCTTCTGGCTTATGGATTCGGAATCGAGAGTCTTTAATGGCTTCTTGTAGCAATTCAACCGCCCTTAGAGATTTCTTTTGATAAAACGGTTTGATGGTATTTTCACTGAGCTTTAATAGATCGCCTTTTTCAATCATATGATTAGCTAATGCTGGGCCAACGCTACCCGGCGCTAAGCTGATGATGCCATTCATGTTAGTCAGTGCTTGGGTAATGGCTTCATTGGCAATAATAATACCGCAGCGCACTCCAGGCAGACCAAGCTTAGATAAGCTCATACACAAGATGGTATTTTCATTCCAGAATGGCTTCACATCTTCAAAGATGATGTTGGGGAAAGGCACACCGTAAGCGTTATCGATGATTAAAGGAACGTTGTTTTCACGGGCTAATTTGTCCAACTTTTGGATTTCATCATCGGTCAGTACATTACCGGTTGGATTGGTTGGTCGAGAAGCACAGATTGCCGCAACAGAGTCATCGACTGTTAGCTGCTCAAAATCGACATGGTATTTAAACAGACCGTTATCTAACAGCTCGATTTCTGGACGGTAGGAAACAAACACGTTTTCATCGATCCCAGCGTCACCATAGCCGATGTATTCAGGGGCCAATGGCAACAAAATTTTCTTGTGTGAGCCATCCGGTTGAGTACCAGCGAATAGGTTAAATAAGTAAAAGAAACCACTCTGGCTGCCATTAGTTAAACTGATGTTTTTTTCGCTGATATTCCAGCCATAGGTTTCTTTGAGTAGCTTAGCAAGTGCTTTTACAAAGACATCTTTTCCTTGCGGGCCATCATAGTTGGCAAGTGCAGCAATCAGTTCGCCACTGGCGAACATATCTTCACTGGCTTGGTGAAAGTAGTCGAGCATGGCAGGAATGGCGGCTGGATTACCGCCACCGAGCATAATGGCGCCTGGTGTGCGTAAACCATCGTTTAAGTCGTCCATTAACTGTGTGATACCTGAATACTGATTAAATTTTTCACCAAACTTAGAAAACTGCATTACTTCTTTACCTAATTCATTATTGTCATTGCTTTATTTGTGCAAGGTCGGAGTTAGGCCGACCAAAGAGTAATCCTTGAACATACCCGATTGACTTTACGAGTCAAAGCACATTTTAAGATTAGCAAGAAAAACAAAGCCCAACTCCGAGGAGTTGGGCTTTTATTCGGTGAATTAACCTGAAGATTTTATTTCTGAAGTAGAGAAATATCTGCAATTTGTAGGAACAAGTTACGCAGGTTGTTCAGTAGCGTTAGACGGTTCTTCTTCAGAGCTTCGTCGTCTGCCATTACCATTACGTTATCGAAGAAGGCATCAACAGGCTCACGTAGACCCGCTAGCTTGCTTAGTGCTTCTTGGTAGTTACCTGTAGCGAATGCTGGCTCTAGAGCCTCTGTCATCACTTCAACGCTTTCTGCTAGTGCTTTCTCTGCGTCTTCTTGTAGAAGAGCTAGGTCGATGTCTGCTGCTAGTTCGCCGTCGAACTTCGCTAGGATGTTACCTACACGCTTGTTCGCAGCAGCCAGTGCTTCAGCGGCTTCTAGTTCGCGGAAGTGAGATACCGCTTTCACACGCTGGTCGAAGTCTGCTGGTTTGGTTGGACGGTTAGCCAGTACAGCTTGGATGATATCCACGCTGAAGCCTTGGTCTTTGTACCATGCATTGAAACGACCAAGCATGAATTCGATAACGTCGTCTGCAACATTTGTATTTGTTAGTGCAATTACCTGCTTCTTAGTACCATCTTGCTTTGTCTCAAATTTAGGGAATAGAGACGCTGCTTTCGCGATTAGGTCAGTTAGGTCTAGGTTGTAGCCGTTTTCTACGATGATACGTAGTACACCTAGAGATGCACGACGTAGTGCGAATGGGTCAGAACCTTTAGGCGCTTGGCCAATACCGAAGATACCAACGATAGTATCTAGCTTGTCTGCCATTGCTACTGCAGATGAGATACCTGTGCTCGGTAGGTCGTCACCAGCGAAACGAGGCATGTACTGCTCGTAAAGTGCTAGTGCCACTTGCTCATCTTCACCATCGTGAGTCGCGTAGTGCATACCCATGACACCTTGAGTATCGGTAAATTCGAATACCATAGAGGTCATTAGGTCACACTTCGCCAGTAGACCAGCACGCTTCGATTTTTCAACGTCAGCATCGATCTGCTCAGCGATGTAGCCAGCAAGCTCAGTAATACGGTCAGTCTTGTCTTTGATCGTACCAAGCTGCTTCTGGAAGATAGCTTGCTCTAGCTCAGGTAGACGGTCGATTAGAGGACGCTTACGGTCAGTGTTGAAGAAGAATTCTGCATCCGCAAGACGTGGACGTACAACCTTCTCGTTACCTTCGATTACGTAGCGAGGTTCTTTTGATTCGATGTTTGAAACGAAGATGAAGTTAGGTAGTAGCTTCTTGTTGTCATCGTAAACAGGGAAGTACTTCTGGTCACCTTTCATAGTGTAAACCAAAGCTTCAGAAGGCACTTTTAGGAACTCTTCTTCAAACTTCGCTGTTAGCACGACTGGCCACTCAACCAGAGAAGTCACTTCTTCTACTAGGTCATCTTCTAGATCCGCTGTGCCGCCAACCGCTGCTGCAGCTTTTTGCGAGTCAGCAAGGATGATCGCTTTACGCGCTTCGTAATCTGCCATTACTTTACCGCGCTCTTCTAGGATCGCTGGGTATTGCTCTGCAGATTCGATAGTGAACTCTTGCTCACCCATGAAGCGGTGACCACGGATAGTGCGGTCTGATGCTACGCCTAAGATCTCACCTTCGATAAGGTCAGAGCCCATAAGCATAGTTAGCGTTTTAACTGGGCGGATAAACTGAGTGGTCTTGTTACCCCAACGCATTGGCTTAGCGATAGGCAGGTTACCCAGTGCTTTTGCTGCTAGGTCTACAACGATTTCAGACGTTGCTTGGCCTTTCACTTCTTGTTTGAAAAGAAGCCATTCGCCTTTGTCTGTGACTAGACGGTCAGCTTGCTCAACCGTGATGCCGTTACCACGCGCCCAGCCTTGAGCCGCTTTAGTTGCGTTACCATCAGCATCGAATGCAACAGATACGGCAGGACCACGCTTCTCAACGACTTTGTCTGCTTGGCCTTCAGCTAGCGCTGAAACCTTAAGTGCTAGACGACGAGGAGCCGCGTACCATTTTACGCCTTCATGTGCTAGGTCTGCGCCTTTTAGTTCAGCTTCGAAGTTTGCTGCGAACGCTTCCGCTAGCGTGCGAAGTTGCGTTGGTGGTAGCTCTTCAGTACCCAGTTCAATTAGAAATTCTTTAGCCATGATTACTTCTCCTCTTCCTTACGGCACATTGGGAAGCCAAGCGCTTCACGTGATGCGTAGTATGCTTCTGCAACAGACTTAGTCAGGTTGCGAATTCGAAGGATGTAACGTTGGCGCTCTGTTACAGAGATAGCTTTACGTGCGTCTAACAGGTTGAAAGCGTGTGCCGCTTTCAGGATGCGCTCGTAAGCTGGTAGAGGTAGGGGTTTCTCTAGCTCTAGGAGTTCTTTTGATTCTTTTTCACACTGGTCGAAGAAGCTGAATAGGAAATCAACGTCAGCGTGCTCAAAGTTGTAAGTTGATTGCTCAACTTCGTTTTGGTGGAAGATATCACCATAAGTTACGTTAGAGCCGTCTGGTGCTACGTTCCATACTAGGTCGTAAACTGAGTCTACTTCTTGGATGTACATTGCCAGACGTTCGATACCGTAAGTGATCTCACCAGTGACTGGCTTACACTCAAGACCGCCAACTTGCTGGAAGTAAGTAAACTGAGTTACTTCCATGCCGTTTAGCCAAACTTCCCAGCCTAGACCCCATGCGCCTAGTGTTGGGTTTTCCCAGTTGTCTTCTACGAAACGGATGTCGTGTACAAGTGGGTCAATACCAAGTACTTCTAGAGAACCTAGGTACAACTCTTGAATATTGTCTGGTGATGGTTTTAGCGCTACTTGGAATTGGTAGTAGTGCTGGAGACGGTTCGGGTTTTCACCGTAACGACCATCGGTAGGACGACGTGAAGGTTGTACGTAAGCTGTAGACATTGGCTCTGGGCCAAGCGCTCGTAGGCAAGTCATTGGATGAGAGGTACCCGCACCCACTTCCATATCTAGCGGTTGAACAATGGTACAACCATTTTGAGCCCAATAATCCTGCAGCGCGAGGATCATTCCCTGGAAGGTTTTGATATCGTATTTTTGCATAAGTCAGGTTCGCGCGATTCTCTTATTACTTGTGAATTTGTCTCTTTTGCTGGGTTTTCTACCCTCAACAATGGCGATTCAAAGTAATTACGGTTGAATAAAATAACAATCAAGTATACCCAGATATTGTTAATGGGAGTAGGGGTAATCTTGCTTAATTCATAGTCAAAAATACCTTTTAGTGGAATTTATCGCGTTTATTGTTTCAATTTCTCTTAAAAGGGAGTTTTTGATGAATTTCTGACTTGAGCTTTGGCATTAGCCTCATTAGAATTTCGTCATCTTTGGGGAGTAGCTTACTAAATCGACAGCGTGTTGATTTGGTTCGTTCGTCAACATAATTGGTGCAAAATCACCATGGCGCTCGAGACGCATTGCCAGATGCGTTTAGCAAGACCTTAGATAAACATCACGAACCGGGGTGGGGCGTGAGGTTTGTCTTAGGTAAAAATAATTATCCCTGCCCCTTTGAGCATGTCGTGAGCGTTTTAGCTATTTCAATCACAACGGTAGCATTAGCAGAAATTGGCGATAAGACCCAATTGCTTTCGCTGTTGTTGGCAAGTCGTTACCGAAAACCAATACCTATTATCATCGCTATATTTTTGGCCACAGTGCTAAATCATGCTTTAGCCGCATGGCTTGGTGTAGTGGTTGCGGATTATTTATCTCCAGAAGTGCTTAAGTGGGTTGTGGTGGTGAGTTTTCTAGCCATGGCGGGGTGGGTGCTTATCCCTGATAAGTTAGATGACGATGAAACCATCTCAAATCGAGGTCCTTTCATCGCCAGTTTTATTGCATTCTTTATTGCGGAAATAGGTGATAAAACCCAAATAGCGACCTCTATTTTAGGTGCTCAGTACTCAGAAGCTTTGCTGTGGGTGACTCTCGGAACAACGATTGGTATGCTGGTGGCCAATGTCCCTGTGGTATTGATCGGGAAATTATCGGCAGACAAATTACCGTTAGCGATGATCAGAAAAATCACTGCAATATTGTTCCTTTTGTTGGCATTTGGCGCGGCTCTTTTTTGAGGATTATTGAACAATAAATTGCAGTGAAGCTGCGTTGGATCAAACTGTTAGCCAAATTCACTCTAATGCGTGACCAGTGACATATTAGTGTCATAATTGTCATGCTACCTTAATAATGTGAATGATAGCGAGAGGGCAAATTTATGCTTACACGTTATATGGGAATGTCCCCTAAAAAGCAGAGCTATTTGTTTACTTTTGGTCTGGCGCTTTGCCTCTTAGCAATGGCGCTAACGGATATGTGGTTACCGATTGTGGCTGGCTCGTTTATTTTGACTGGATTGACCGTAGAATCATGGATTCGGGTAGCGCATATTATCCCAATGCATGAAGAAATGCGGGCAATGCAGAAGCAGATCCAGAAACTGCAATCGGAAGTTCGCACTTTAGAATATGACGAATAACAAAACGGCAGCCCTTGAGCTGCCGTTTCTTTTCTTTGCTAACCGTATTGGTTATTCCATCCCTTTTTTGATCAAGTACTGATATGGCAGCGTGTCGATTTGCGCTGCAATCAACTGATGATCCATAAAACGACAGAAACTCGGAATATCTCGGGTAGTTGATGGATCATCCGCCTTAACCAATAACACATCACCATCATTCATTGTACGAATCGTCTTCCTGACCATCATCACTGGTTCTGGGCAGCGTAGCCCTTCTGCTTCAAGAGTATGGGTGGCTAATTCAGGATTAAAGCTCATGGTGTTATCTCGTGACCCTACAGGTCAAATGTGACTGCTAAAGAGGGTAGATGATAACGGTGGAGAAAAAATATTCAATAACCACTTGGCAAAGTGATCAATTTGTTTTAACTTAGTTAACAAGTTGGTAACAAATAAAAGAGGTGCGCTTATGTTAACAGCTCTAGATAGACTGACCATCTACTCTGTACTGTGTTTTATTTCGTTTTGTGCACTGGTATTACGTTCATCAACTGAAGCTTCGTTGCTGCCCCTCATAGGAGTTTGTGCAACGATAGTAGGGATTTGGCTCGAGATGCACCTATGGCGAGGTTCATCTGAAGAGCATGAAAAAGGATAGATAGCGTGTCGCTCATTCGCGTTATTTTTTTCACTTGTAACTACGCCAGATTACATTCCGACACTATCCCCAGTTTTCTTGGGCTTCCCCGCTGAAAGGCGGGATTTTTTTTGCCTACGAGTTACAATCACATCATGCCATCCTATTAACTAAGTGATCCTTTGTGGAATTAGAAGACATTTATCGCCGAGATCTCAATCTTCTTGTTGCTTTACGAGTATTGATTGAAGAAAGCAGTGTCAGTAAGGCAGCAAACCGCCTTAACCTCAGTCAATCAGCTATGAGCCGAGTATTAGGAAGACTAAGAGAATTATTAGGTGACCCGCTCTTCACTCGTCAAGGGCAACACTTAATTCCGACAGAAAAAGCACTTGAGATTGATCGTTCGCTTGGTGAGCCTCTTGAATCTTTACGCCAGCTGCTTTCACCCGTTGAGTTTGAACCTAAGAGCTGTGAGCAGACTTTTAGCATTGCAACGACCGACTATGCGATGCAGACAATTCTGCCTTTCGCTTTGCCACGCATTTATCAAGAAGCGCCTCATGTGTCATTTAACTTTTTACCACTGCAGCATGATCGTCTATCCGATCAACTGACTTATGAAGGGGCTGATTTAGCAATTTGTCGCCCGACAGGGCCGGTTGAGCCGCTGCGTAGTGAAGTGCTAGGTCGTGTAGGGGTGCTGTGCCTGCTCTCCAAACAACATCCATTAGCCGACAAAGAGATGAGCTTAGATGATTACCTCAGTCATCCACATGCAATGATTGCCATCAGTGATGGGGTTAAGGCGTTGATTGAACAAGCGTTAATGGATCAGCCCAAACGTAAAATGGTATTACGTGCTTATCACTTAGAAGCGGCGCTGGCGATCGTCGATACCTTGCCAATTATCATTACGGTGCCAGCCGATTTAGCGTATTTGGTTGCCGATCGCTATGACTTGGTGGTGAAGCCATTACCATTCCAGTTCACTCCATTTGAATACTCTATGATTTGGCATGCACGCTGTGAACACTCTCCCGCTCAAGAATGGTTGCGTGCAGTAGTGCGCGAAGAATGTAGCCGCCTGATTGCCAAGCGAATAGAAGACATGGGGTTGGACTAATTTTTCCGAAAATCGAAATAACAAAAAGCCGGGCAATGACCCGGCTTTGTTTATTCTATTGAGTTGTTAGCACTTATAGCTTGATAACCACGCGACCGGTTACTTGGCCGTTTGTGATGTCTTCAGCGTATTTTGGTGCTTCTGCTAGCTCTACCTCAGTACAAGCTTGTTCGAAGTAGCTGTCTGGTAGTAGTTCAACCAATTTTTCCCATGCTGCAGTACGTTTTTCAAATGGGCATGAAACAGAATCCACACCTTGTAAACGAACGTTACGCAGAATGAATGGCATCACTGTGGTTGGTAGGTCAAAGCCACCAGCAAGACCACAAGCTGCGACTGCACTGTTGTAATCCATTTGCGCCAATACTTTTGACAATACTTTGCTGCCGACGGTATCAACTGCACCAGCCCATACTTGCTTTTCAAGTGGACGCGCTGGCTCTTCAAATTCAACACGGTCGATGATGCGGCTAGCGCCTAGCTTTTCTAGTAGCGGGCCGTTTTGTTCAACACGGCCTGTTACAGCTGCCACTTTATAACCTAGTTGAGCCAGAAGTGTTACCGCAACTGAACCTACACCGCCACTCGCGCCAGTAACGAGGATTTCACCCGCTTCAGGTTTGATATCTGCATCAAGAAGAGCTTGTACACAAAGCATTGCTGTAAAGCCAGCCGTACCGACCATCATTGCCTTCTTGCTGTCGATCCCGTTTGGTAGTGGTACTAACCAATCCGCTTTTAGACGAGCACGTTGTGCCATGCCACCCCAATGGTTCTCACCCACACCCCAACCAGTAAGGACGACTTTATCGCCAGCTTGGTAGCGAGCATCTTCAGAACTCACCACAGTACCTGCTAGATCGATACCCGGTACCATCGGGAAGTTACGGATGATTTTTCCTTTACCTGTGATAGCAAGGCCATCTTTGTAATTGAGAGATGAATAATCCACATCAATCAACACGTCACCTTCAGGTAATTGCGCTTCTTCGATTTGTTCGATGGTCGCAATGGTACGTTTTTCTTCTTGGTTTAAGATCAGAGCGTTAAACATAACAGGTCTCCGCTGCTGGGCAGCAAACATTTAAAAACTGACAATGAGTGTAGTCTGAAATTTGGTATGACTAAAATGAAACTTTAGCATTATATGTATGCATAAGGCGCATTAACCAGACGATGATTCAATAAAAAAGCCAGTCGGATGACTGGCTTTATCGATTCAAGAAAGGAAAAACTTATAAGACGGATTGTCGGTTTCATCCTTGCACTGGTAACCCAGCTCACGTAAGTGCGCGGAAAACTGTGACAGATCCGACTCATCTAACTCAAAACCACACAGTACGCGGCCGTAGTCGGCACCATGATTACGATAGTTAAATAAGCTGATATTCCAGTGTGTGCCTAACGTACTTAGGAATTTCACCAGAGCGCCGGGGTACTCTGGAAACTCAAAGCTGTATAACCTTTCTTTGAGTGGTTTGGATGGTTTACCACCAATCATGTAACGAATATGAAGTTTCGCCATTTCATCATCGGAGAGGTCGACAACTGGGTAGCCACCTTCGCGCAGATCATGAATGATGTTATCCAGCTCTTCTTGACCACCTTGCAGACGCACACCGACAAAAATATTCGCCAGTGCGTCATCGTTATAACGGTAGTTAAACTCGGTTACTGCTCGGCCACCGATCAAGTTGCAAAACTCAAAGAACGCGCCCTGACGCTCAGGAATGGTTACGGCTAATAGACCTTCACGTTTCTCACCCAGTTCGCAACGCTCAGAGACATAACGCAGACCATGGAAGTTGGTGTTTGCACCGGATAAAACCGTACCCAAGTTTTTACCTTTAAGCTCATTTTGTTCGGCAAATTTCTTAAGGCCAGCAAGTGCAAGCGCACCAGAAGGCTCGGCAATTGCACGTGTGTCCTCAAAGATGTCTTTGACCGCAGCGCAGATTTCATCGCTTGAGACTGAGATATGGCCATCAATGTATTTCTGACATAGACGGAATGTCTCTTCACCAATGCGCTTAACCGCAACACCATCAGCAAACATACTGACCTGATCGAGAACAACTGGCTCGCCTGCATCGAGTGCAGCTTTTAGACAGGCTGAATCTTCAGGCTCTACCGCAATCACTTTGATTTCAGGCATCAACTGTTTCACTAGTACTGCAACACCCGCCGCAAGACCGCCGCCGCCGACAGGAACAAAGATATAATCAAGATGACCGTTTTGCTGCAGCATCTCCATACCAATCGTGCCTTGGCCAGCAATGACCAACGGATGGTCAAACGGAGGAACAAAGGTATAGCCATGCTCTGCCGACAAACGTTCAGCTTCCGCTTTCGCTTCATCAAAATTGCTACCGTGCAGAACCACATTACCACCAAAGCTGCGTACTGCATCGACTTTGATGTCTGGCGTGGTTTTTGGCATCACGATGGTGGTTTTAATGCCCAGCTTAGTACCAGAAAGCGCCATGCCTTGAGCGTGGTTACCTGCGGATGCTGCAATCACACCTGCGGCTTTTTGCGCTTCAGATAGGCTTGCCACCATATTGTAGGCACCGCGCAGCTTGAACGAGTGCACAGGTTGGCGGTCTTCACGTTTGATTTGTACATTGTTGCCAATGCGAGCTGCTAAGCGAGGCATCTCCTGAAGTGGCGTTACCGTTGCCACTTCGTAGACTGGAGCTCTTAAGATCTGGCGCAGATAATCTGCGCCAGTTTGCGATGTCAGAGTCATAAGCTAGCCCTCTAGCTTAGATTTGTCTCGTACTGCACCTTTGTCAGCACTGGTTGCCATACTTGCGTACGCTTTGAGTGCAAATGAAACTTCACGTTGGCGGTCTACTGGTTTCCAGCCTAACTCGTCTTGTTTCGCACGGCGCTCTGCAAGCTCTTGTTCAGAAACTTCGAGAGAAATTGAACGGTTTGGAATATCAATTGCGATCATATCGCCTTGTTTAACCAGACCAATAGCACCGCCGTTTGCTGCCTCAGGAGAAGCGTGACCAATAGACAAGCCCGATGTACCACCAGAGAAACGGCCGTCAGTTAGAAGTGCACACTCTTTGCCTAAGCCCATAGATTTCAGGTAAGTGGTTGGGTAAAGCATCTCTTGCATACCCGGACCACCTTTAGGGCCTTCATAGCGGATAACCACTACGTCACCAGCTTTTACCTTGCCACCCAAGATGCCTTCAACGGCGTCTTCTTGGCTTTCGAATACCACGGCAGGGCCGGTGAACTTAAGAATGCTCTCATCAACGCCCGCTGTCTTAACGATACAGCCATCTAGTGCGATGTTACCTGACAGTACCGCTAGGCCACCTTCTTGGCTAAAGGCATTTTCCTTGGTGCGGATACAACCTTCCGCACGGTCATCATCAAGGCGATCCCAACGACAATCTTGTGAGAAAGCTTGAGTGGTACGGATACCAGCAGGACCGGCACGGTAGAATTTGAGTACGTCTTGGTCTTCGGTTTGGATGATGTCGTATTTCGCTAGCTGCTCTTTCATTGAAAGACCAAGTACCGTGCGAGCTTCATTATGAAGTAGACCTGCGCGGTCAAGTTCACCAAGGATAGCCATGACACCACCAGCGCGGTGTACGTCTTCCATGTGATATTTCTGAGTTGATGGTGCAACTTTACATAAGTGTGGCACTTGGCGAGACAGGCGATCGATATCTTCCATATCGAAATCGACTTCACCCTCTTGCGCTGCCGCTAGCAGGTGAAGGATGGTGTTGGTTGAACCACCCATGGCGATGTCTAACGCCATGGCGTTTTCAAATGCGTCAAACGTTGCGATGTTGCGTGGTAATGCAGACTCGTCATCTTGCTCGTAGTAACGACGGGTCAGTTCAACAATGCGTCGACCTGCATTGAGGAATAGCTGCTCACGGTCTGCGTGCGTTGCTAGCATTGAGCCGTTACCTGGCTGAGAAAGACCAAGTGCTTCCGTTAGGCAGTTCATTGAGTTTGCCGTGAACATACCTGAACATGAACCACAAGTTGGACATGCGCTACGTTCAATTTGCTCACTCTGTTCGTCTGACACTTTCGGGTCTGCGCCTTGGATCATCGCATCGACAAGGTCGAGTTTGATGATTTGATCAGAAAGCTTGGTTTTACCCGCTTCCATCGGACCGCCAGAGACAAAGATTACTGGGATGTTGAGGCGCATTGACGCCATCAGCATTCCCGGAGTGATTTTGTCACAGTTAGAGATACAAACCATGGCATCCGCGCAGTGTGCGTTTACCATGTACTCGACGGAGTCAGCGATCAGTTCGCGTGACGGTAGTGAGTAAAGCATGCCACCGTGACCCATTGCGATACCGTCATCGACCGCGATGGTGTTGAATTCTTTTGCGATACCGCCGGCTTTCTCAATTTCACCCGCAACCAGTTGGCCCATGTCTTTTAGATGCACGTGGCCCGGTACGAATTGCGTGAATGAGTTAACAACCGCGATGATTGGTTTACCGAAGTCTTCGTCTTTTACCCCAGTTGCGCGCCAAAGGGCACGAGCACCGGCCATGTTACGACCATGAGTGGTGGTTGCTGATCTATATTTAGGCATCTTACTACTTCCTTATTTTGCCGCGTCTTCTGGGTATACGTAGTCCAACCAACCCCACTTGTCTTCCGTGGTGCCGTTGAATAGACCAAAGTAAGCTTCTTGCAGTTCTTTAGTGATTGGGCCACGCTTGCCTGTGCCGACTTCAATCTTATCGATAGTTGCAACAGGAACGACTTCTGCTGCAGTACCTGTCATAAAGACTTCATCTGCTAGGTAAAGGGCTTCACGAGCAATGTTTGCTTCACGAACTTCATAACCGCGATCACGAGCAATCGTCATGATTGAGTCACGAGTGATGCCTGGTAGGATTGCGCTGGTTGCTGGTGGAGTGGTGATCACGCCATCTTTAATCACAAAGATGTTCTCACCCGCCCCTTCAGAAAGGTAACCGTCAACACTTAGTGCGATACCTTCATCGTAGCCGTGGCGACGAGCTTCACCACCGACTAGTAGCGAAGATAGGTAATTACCACCCGCTTTAGCTGCCGTAGGAATGGTGTTTGGTGCTGCGCGGTTCCAGCTTGAGATCATCGCATCAACGCCTTTCTCTAGTGCTTCTTCACCTAGGTAAGAGCCCCATGGGAATGCGGCGATGATGAGATCCATTTCTGTACCAACGGGAGGACATACGCCCAGACCTACATTACCCACAAAACCGAGTGGACGAATATAAGCGTTGTCGAGTTTGTTTTGGCGTAGTGTCTCACGTGTTGCTTCCATGATTTCTTCCACTGAGTATGGAATTGGGAAGCGGTAAATTTTTGCAGAGTCTTTTAGGCGTTTAGCGTGCTCTAAATGACGGAAAACAATCGGGCCTTTTGGGGTGTTATAGCAACGAACCCCTTCAAATACGGAAGTTCCATAGTGCATTGCATGAGTTAATACGTGAACGTTCGCTTCAGCCCATGGAACCATTTTTCCATTAAACCAGATAAAATCTGCAGTCGATTTTGTTGCCATTTATTGCCTTCCTTATGCACAAATCTTTTGTTGTAAATTGTTATTCGGTAGTTCGTCACTGGCTATTTGGGTGACTTCGACGGTACGCACATCCCATAGTTTTTCAATTTGTTTTGTGATGAATGAGATAGGGCGATCACTGTCGACGATAATTTCTACGCTAGCCACCTTACTTTCGTGGTTTTGCGTGGCAGCGACTTGTTTGATGATGAAGCCACGATGGCGGATCACACGAAGAACACGTTCTAACAGTACCGGTTTATCGTCGGCTTTGATGTCTAGTAGATATCTTTCCATTTTAGGTGTTCTCCAACATGTCCGTGTTTGATGCGCCGGGTGGTACCAGCGGCCATACATTTTCTTCTTCATCGATTAAAACATGAAGCAAGTAAGATGTTTTGCTTGCCAACATCTCTTTGAGGGCAGGTTCAACTTCTTCTTTCTTGGTGATGGTTTTACCAGGAATATCGAATGCTTTTGCCAACATGACGAAATCTGGGTTGTCATCGAGAATGGTTTCACTATGGCGGCCATCAAAAAAGAGTGATTGCCACTGGCGAACCATACCCAAACGTTGGTTATTCAATAAGACGATTTTTACCGGGATCTGACGACGTTTTAGAGTTCCCAGCTCTTGGACGTTCATCATAAACGAGCCATCACCTGATATAAGTATCGACTGATCTTGCGGTCGTGCAACAGCTGCGCCCATGGCGGCGGGCAGTCCAAAGCCCATAGTGCCCAAACCCGCAGAGGTGATGAAGTTTTGTGGTTCTCGAGGTTGAATGTGCTGGGCAGCCCACATTTGGTGTTGACCCACGTCGGTAGAGACGATTGCACTATCTGGCATCATGTCCGACAGCTGCTTAAGTAACAGCGGTGCGTAGATAAGATCACCCGGGTGATCATAACGCCACTTAAAACCACTGCGTAAGCTTTCACTGTGTTGTACCCATGGTGTGATATCTTGGCTCAGCTCTAGCTTTGGCAAGATATCGTTGATATTACCTCGAACGGGAGCGTTGGCCTGACGCAGCTTGTGGAATTCGGCAGCATCAATATCAACATGAATGACTTTTGCATGGGGAGCAAAGGTATCAAGTTTACCGGTGACTCGGTCATCAAAACGTGCACCGACAGCGATCAACAGATCACTTTCTTGCACCACTAGGTTGGCCGCTTTAGTGCCGTGCATACCAAGCATGCCTAAATAATGAGGATCATGACGCTCAATGGTTCCGAGACCTTTTAAAGTACTGACTGCTGGCATTGGGTTAAGGCGCAGAAACTCACGAACTGCATCAGTGGCTTTACCTAACTGAACACCACCGCCCACATACAACACCGGGCGAGTACTTTGGGACAGTAACGCTTGAGCTTTAGCGATATCTTCATCGCTAGCCACTGGTAAAGCTGGGGGAGTAAAGGGAGGAAGAATGGAAACTGGTGCTTCACCAAGCTGAACATCTTTGGCGATATCGACAACCACTGGACCGGGACGACCCGTTTTTGCCACTTCAAACGCTTCAGCTAAGGTTGGTGCTAATTCGTTGATATCAGTAACTAGGTAACTGTGTTTAGTACATGACAGAGACATACCAATCACATCCATCTCTTGAAACGCATCCGTTCCGATAAGCGAGCTTGCGACCTGACCGGTGATAGCGACAATAGGCACAGAATCGAGTAGGGCATCCGCTAGGCCCGTCACCAAGTTGGTTGCGCCTGGTCCCGACGTTGCCATACAGACGGCCACATCTTGAGTTGAGCGAGCCATACCAATAGCTGCCATCGCGGCACCTTGCTCATGGCGACATAAAATATGCTCAACCCCACCATCATATAAGGCATCGTAGATTGGCATGATCGCGCCACCCGGATAACCAAATACGGTTTTGATTCCCTGTTGCTGTAAGGCTGCAACGACTAACTGGGCTCCTGTCATTACTTGCCTCCTAGACTACTGTTGTAGTTCTGTTTTGTTGTTTTGCACGTCATGTGCGCTCCCATTCTTCCTGTCACTTGGGGTAATCACACCCAATGAGTCGTATTTTTAAGTCTGCTAGTTGTAAAAAACCCCCGGACTTTTCAGTGCGGGGGTTTTTTTTAATCTTGTGTTTACTTCTCGCCCACAAGCCCCCGCGCGGTGCCAATAATGACCACGATAATCAGGAGAAGCAGTGTGTTTAGGCGAGTGTTAACGTTCATCGTTATTCTTTAATGTTGTGTCGCGTAAATATGGTACGAAAATGTTTGCGTCTCTAGTGGTAACACAGAATTCCGTTAAATGACAAGCAAAAAGTCATTCTTTTTTCACATTCTTTCAGCAACTGCCTATGCCACATAACAACTTCAATATGTAATAGCGTGTTTTTAATCATTGCAATGCATATGAGCTGAAAACGAAACAAATAAGGTTGAAGGTAAATTGAGGCAAGAAAATGAGATTTCCTCATTTATTATCAGATAAATAAGTGAGCAGAGTTATTAACTAGAGTAAATAGAAACACTATTGATGTATTTGAGATGCTTATTGTTTTCTGCGTGGGTTATTTGAAAGAATTATAAAAAGTTATTCACTAATTCATTTTTATAGCGAAGAGAAAATAACGAGAAGGATAGCCTTCTCGCTACTTTTTACATCAATTATTTACATGACGCTGTAAAGCCATTGTTGATGCGATCTTGGCCTGTTGATTTCCCAGCTTCTAATAAATCTTTTTTCGCCTGTGAAAATAAAGTTTTTCCTGCAGAGGCTCTTGCAAGAATATTGGCCATTGTATTTACATTATCGGTATCACCGATAGAAGCATAATGAGCACCCAGTGCTAGTGCTGAAGCGCTAGCCATAAAGTCATTGTCGCTGTTTGCTTCTTGTTTTAGGTAAGCGATACCTGACATATCACAATGGTTCAATGCTTCATTTGCTTGAACAAACTTTTCACCAAGCACCATTTTTGCTGCAGACTCTTCAATGGTACTACAACCCATAAGTGCAGAAGCGGCAAGAATTGAAGCGACAAATACTTTAATGTTTTTCATATTATTTCCGTTTTATTAATTGATTAAATATAAAAATTAGATCAATTAAAATTGAGCTTAATTAAAAAAATACCTATATAAGATTCCATCCAAATTGGTATGCAGTCATTTCCTTTATTAATAAAAAAACAAATCCTCTCAAAACATTCAATAATGAAAATTGTTCTCAATTGCAATTCTTATTTTTGATGCATATTTTTAGAATATATCGTTAGCAGATTTTTACGTTTGAATTATAAATTGACGAATTGTTTATGGTTTGTTGGTTTTTTTGGCTTTTGTATTTTCGTTTTCAGAGGTCGTTTTCTGTGTTTTTGTCGGCTGTTCAGAAAATAACCATGCTTTTTCCATCTTATTTTTCTGGTTAGATCCGCTATACAACAACCTCTGAGTATGCGGAGTGATCACGCATTTAATACTGCTGTATGAATGGGGAATAGGATGGGATTAGCAATAGTGCATAGTCGTGCCAGTGTAGGTGTTGAGGCTCCAGAGGTGACGGTTGAAGTACATATTAGTAACGGCATGCCGGGGTTTACTTTGGTGGGGCTCCCGGAAACCACGGTGAAAGAGTCTCGCGATCGCGTGCGTAGTGCCATTATCAATTCCCGTTTTGAGTTTCCTGCTAAGCGGATCACGGTGAATTTAGCGCCTGCGGATTTACCAAAGGAAGGAGGACGTTTTGATTTGCCGATTGCGCTGGGTATTTTGGCAGCATCTGAGCAAATACCAACAACGAACTTACAAGGTAAAGAGTTTATTGGTGAGTTAGCTCTCTCTGGCGAATTGCGTCCCGTCAAGGGAGTATTGCCTGCAGCATTAGCGGCGATTCGAACTCAACGTAGTTTAGTGGTCCCCCATAATAATGGCGATCAGGCTGCACTAGTGGGGAAGGAATGCCACAAATCTGCACAAACATTGCTGGAGGTATGCAGTGATTTATGTGGTCAGCAGGCATTAGGTTTACACATCCAGCCTACTACAAAGGCCACTCCGCCATCGGGGCGAGACTTGCAAGACATCATTGGTCAGCAGCAAGGTAAACGTGCGCTAGAGATCGCAGCGGCGGGCAATCACAATCTGCTTTTTCTCGGTCCTCCCGGCACGGGTAAAACCATGTTAGCCTCAAGATTGTGCGACTTACTGCCTGAAATGAGTGATGATGAAGCGATGGAGACGGCGTCTGTTGCTTCGCTCACCCAACAAGAGATCCATGCGAACAACTGGAAACAACGACCGTTTCGATCGCCACATCATTCGAGCTCGATGGCGGCATTGGTGGGCGGTGGCACAATTCCTAGACCTGGTGAGATCTCTTTGGCACACAATGGCTTGCTGTTTCTTGATGAAATGCCTGAGTTTGAACGTAAAGTGCTTGATTCGTTGCGAGAGCCGCTGGAGTCCGGCGAGATCATTATCTCTCGAGCACAAGGAAAAACTCGTTTTCCTGCTCGTTTTCAGTTGATTGGCGCCTTAAACCCTAGCCCGACGGGTTACCATGAAGGCGCTCAAGCTCGGACAAATCCACAAACGATTTTGCGCTACTTAAGCCGTTTGTCTGGCCCGTTACTTGATCGGTTTGATATGTCTTTAGAAATCCCTGCATTACCGAAAGGCACTTTGGCAGAAGGTGGCGATCGCGGAGAAACTACACAAGCGGTGAAAGAGCGAGTGTTGATTGCGCGAGAGCAGATGTTAGCGCGTGCTGGTAAAGTTAATGCGTTGCTGGGAAGTCGCGAAATTGAGCATTATTGTCATCTAGAAAAAACCGATGCGCAGTTTTTAGAAACTGCTTTACATCGCTTAGGGCTTTCGATTCGTGCGTATCATCGGATCATCAAAGTGGCTCGAACTATTGCCGATTTAGCCGGCAGCGAAGCCATTCATCGAGAGCACTTAGCGGAAGCGCTTGGTTATCGTGCGATGGATCGCTTATTGAAACAGCTTACCGCACAAGCGGTATAAAAGGTGGATCACTAACCCGTGCAAATAGTTTAATAATCACCATCTGTAATGGAATGCTCTTGATAGATAGATCAAAGCAACAAATCTGACCATATCATCAAAGATTCCAAACTCTGGTGGGGTTTGTATAATTACACGCTGTTTTATTGATCATTAACGCGCGCTTTATTAAATTCTATGCTGTCTTATCTGTTACTTGTATTGAATGCGGCTCTGGTTATCCTTAACTCCGCGTTTTGTTCTCTCGCTATTTGTATCATTGCTTTATTTAAGCTGATATTGCCCGGACAACGATTAAAAGCCTATGCCACAGCGATGGCAAATAAAATGATGTGGGTGTGGGCAACCGTCAATGCTTGGATTTTAAAAGCTTCGAATCGTGTTGAATGGGATATTCAAGGGGTTGAAGGGCTTAAAAAAGACGCTTGGTATTTGATGATCTCTAATCACCTCAGCTGGACAGATATTGTTGTATTGTGCTGCGTGTTTAAAGACCGCATCCCCATGCCTAAGTTTTTTCTTAAACAGCAATTGTTGTATGTACCGTTTATCGGTATGGCTTGTTGGGCACTTGATATGCCCTTTATGCGCCGTTACTCGCGTGAGTACTTGTTGCGAAACCCGGCTAAACGGGGGCAAGATTTAGCAACAACGCGCCGTTCTTGTGCCAAATTCCGTAATACGCCTACAACGGTGGTAAATTATGTGGAAGGCACTCGCTTTACTGAGCAAAAGCAGGCGAAAAGTAAAGCGGGTTTTGAGTACTTGTTACAACCCAAGTCTGGGGGTATTGCTTATACATTGGCGGCAATGGGGGAGCAATTTGATCATATTATCGATGTCACTCTGGCTTATCCAAAAAACACAAACAAGCCGTTTAAAGATTTGTTGATGGGGAAAGTGACGAAAATAGTGGTGCATACTGAGTTGTTGCCTGTGGATGAGAAAGTCACTGGTGACTATTTCAATGATAAGAAATACAAACGTCAGTTTCAGCTATGGCTGACGGATGTGTGGCACAAGAAAGACCAAAAGTTAAAGCAGATTAATGAGCAATAAAAAAGGGAGCCAAGGCTCCCTTTTTGTTTGATTACTTTTGCGTGAGTAGGTAGTTAACCAGCTCAAAGTATTGATCCATTGAAAACCCACGTGGTGGTTGAACCAAAAACTTATTGTTCACGACAACGGCTGGTACGCCAGAGAGACCACTGTTTTGAAATTGCTTGTCAAAGCGACGAACCATGGAATCAACAGCAAAGCCTTTGAAAGCAGCGTCAAACTTCTTCGCATCCACGCCTTCATCTAAGAAGATTTGACGTAATTCTTCATCATTCTTTGGTGCTTTACGCATGTTGTGAATGCGGTTAAACATCACTGGCACCATTTTATCTTCTACTTTTAGTGCAACCATAGTGGCATAGGCTTTACTCATGGATAAACCCATATTCCCGCCCATGAATGACACGTGATTCTTTTGCAGCTTGACCCCTTCAGGCAGTTGTTTCTTCAACTGCTGGATCACTGGCTCGAAGGTATTACAGTGTGGGCAGTAGAATGAGAAAAACTCAGTTACTACTGGTTTTTTTGAGGCTTCAAGGTTAAGCACTTTGTAGTGCTCACCCGCTTTGAATTGAGCGGCATGAGCGCTAAGGCTCATCATGAGAGTTGCAAAGAGTGCAAACAGCTTTTTCATTATTTTCTCCATAATAGTTATTCTGGTCTGCTTCCTGGTTCAATGAGCCTCAGTTTACCATTGAGGCAGCAGTGACAATGGCGGTTCATCCAATGCCGCAATTTGTTCCTTAAAAGCCAACACCTGACTCTCCCAATATTTTGCATCAGCAAACCATGGAAAAGCGACAGGAAATGCAGGATCTTGCCAGCGTTTTGCTAGCCATGCCATGTAATGCACCATACGTAGACCACGCAATGGCTCAATTAGTTTCAACTCTGAGTGGTCAAAGTCACAAAACTCTTGGTAAGCTTCCAAAATAATGTCGAGTTGCGCCAGTTTGTCATGACGTTCACCATTAAGCAGCATCCACAAGTCTTGGACGGCAGGACCATTACGAGAATCATCCAAATCGACAAACATGGGACCATCGCGCCAAAGGATGTTGCCCGGGTGGCAGTCTCCATGGAGGCGAATGATCTGGCTGCTGTTTTGCCAGCGCTGCTCCAGTGCTTTGATCAGCAAATCCAAGTCATTGAAGAACGCATTTTCGAGATGCATCGGAATGAAACTTGATTGCTGTAAAATTTCTTTTGGCTGGTAGAGGTATTCGTGTAAACCAAGGGTTGGGCGATGTTGAAATTGGGTACGGCTGCTCACTTTATGGATGCGACCTAAGAAACGTCCAACGCCTTCTAACTGATCGAAATTATCCACCTCAAATTGACGTCCTCCCACGCTCGTAAAGAGGGCAAACCAGTAGCCTTGATAATGATGCAGGGTTTCGCCATTGATGCGCACGGGTGGGGCGACAGGGATTTCCGACTCGACCAACTCTAGCGTGAAGTCATGCTCTTCTTGAATTTGTGCTTGGCTCCAACGTTCAGGACGGTAGAACTTCACCACATAGCGTTGTCGCTCTTCGTCGGTGAACTGATAGACGCGGTTTTCATAGCTATTTAAAGGTAAAAAGCCAGACTCGGCACGGATACCGATACTCTCCAAGGCATACCACATGAAATCTGGAGTTAAAGCATCAAAGTTAAAAGCAGTATTTGGCATAAAAACAAAAAGGCCCATTGCTGAGCCTTTTCCATTAAGTTTGGGTAGTCGGCCAGGCTAGAGTTTTTTGATAAAACGGCTTTCTACTTCAATTGTAAAGTCTTCGCTGTCCGACAGTATAAACTGAATTGTCGAAATTGGTGAGTTGAGACTATCAGGAAGAACGCCAAGACTCATCGGCAGATTCAATACTTCACCCGGCTGCACTTGCACCGTTTGTTTGCCATACCAAGAAACATCACTCAAACCTGTTACATCTAACTGATATTGCTGGACTTGCTGAGTTTTATTGATGATTTTTAAGGTATAAGTATTCTCAACCTCGCCAGATGAATTGACTCGGAACAGCTGGTTGCGATCGCGCAGTACGCTGAGCCCTGCCGGGTCGACGCTGGCGATTTGGACGAAGAATAGGGCAAACATAACCAACAACACAGCGCCATAGCCGAGTAACTTCGGTCGCATGACCTTGGTATGGTGGCCAGATAAACGGTGCTCGGTGGTGTAGTTGATCAAACCTTTCTCATACCCCATGCGATCCATGGTGTTATTGCACGCATCGATACAGGCGCCGCAATTTATACACTCATATTGCAGACCATCTCGGATATCGATACCGGTAGGGCACACTTGTACACATAAATCACAATCAATACAGTCTCCCAAGCCCATAGTTTTAGGATCGGCTTTACGCGAGCGTGGGCCGCGTGCCTCACCGCGTTTGGCGTCATAACCCACGATAAAGGTATCTTTATCGAACATGGCAGATTGAAAACGCGCGTAGGGACACATATGGATACAGACGATTGAGCGCATCCAGCCAGCATTGGCGTAAGTACAGCCAGCAAAAAACAGCACCCAAAATACTGGCCAGAAGCTTGCCTCGAAAGTGAAAAAATTCACCACTAGCGCTTTCATTGGCACAAAGTAGCCAACAAAGGTCAGGCCGGTGATTAATGCAATGGCTATCCAAGCTAAGTGCTTAGCCGTTTTTCTAAGGATGAGTTTAAATGTGGGTTTGGTGGAATCTTGCTTACGCCTTTTGTTGGCACTGCCTTCTAATTTTTCCTCGAACCAGATATACATAAAGGTCCAAACGGTTTGAGGACATAGATAACCACACCATACCCGACCTAAAAAGGTGGTAATGAAAAAGAGGCCAAAGGCCGCAATCATAAAGAGTAGTGCCAGCAGCGTAAGATCTTGTGGATAGAGGGTGGTACCGAAAAAGTTGAATTGCTGATGGCCGATATCGAGCAAAATTGCTTGCCTTTCACCATAGGGAATCCATGGGGTGAGTGCAAACAGCAGCAGTAAAAACCAGCCGCCATAGCGACGAAGTTTTTGAAAGGTTCCTTTACTTTCTCGAACATAGATGCGGTTACTCGGATTAAAACGGTCGCCTTTGCTTTTGTGAGCTTTGGGATTGAACGTTTTCGGAGTCACATCTTTGATGTCGATTTTATCCTGACTCATTGTGCTTCCTTCTTGGGCATGTGGTGTGATTTCTTTTGTTCACACTCTTTGCGACATTATTTAATAGTTTAGGAAAAGGTTGTGGCGAGCGATTATACAATTAATAACAATTTGATTTCTTTAACGCTATCAACCTTTAACAACAAAACAGAACTGCTGCTGTAATAAAACTTGGAATAGAGTTTTTATGGGATTTGAGAGGCGGGGAAATAAAAAGCGCGTCATAAGTGACGCGCTTAACTGAGAGGGGGCTTACTCGATGATGCCGCGCGCTCGAAGGATCGCGGTTTTGAAATCGTCTTCTTGGTCTTTTTTCAAACCAGGAATCATTTCATCTTTGCTGCTATTACGCATTTTTAGATGATAGATCAGAACGTCATCGGTTAAATCTTCTAGCTTACCGTCGTAACCCGCTTCATTTGCCAGCTTTACAATGAACTGCAGTAGGTTCATATCTTGATCTTTCTGCCATTCTGGCTCGAGCAGTTCGAGTAATTCCTCGATACGGTGACATTTCATGAGCTTTCTCCACAATAGTTATAATGATTTGCGGGTTAAGGTAACAAATCACCGCCGTGAAGGTAAGAAAAAAGCGCAGAGATCTGCGCTTTTAGTTATGCAGCTTTAACCACTTTGTCTTGCGTAGACGCCAAGATGACATCACGTTCAACTAAAGTCATTGCTGGAGCCACTTTTTTTGCGACTGGCGCTGCGGCAAAACCACTGCGACGACGCATTGCACTACGGTTTGTGTGCGAAAACCTGACTGCTGTTGGGCGCATTAAGTTACCTAACTTGTCAGGCATATCCATTGCCAATGTAATGGCCTGATCAATTATGAGTTGAGCTTCATCGCTGAAGGGTGGCTCTTCTGGCTCTCGCCAATCCAAAGTAATCAATCAGGATTGATGATATGCATGCATATCAAGGATAGATTAGCACCATATAAGAATTTGATCGATATATCGTCAGCTATATTGCTGTGTGGCAACTAAAATTGTGTGAGATAAGTGGTAGCCATGAGACAGAAAAGCAGATTAGCATAGAGAGATGAGTTGTATTGCTCTGGTGATATGAATGTCAGTTTACCAAGGAGGAGAGCATGTCGTTTTTTAAGAAAACCCTCGCCAGTTTCGGGATTGGTTCGGCAAAAGTAGATTCTGTGCTCCAGCAAGAAACCCTTTTTCCAGGCCAAAAGGTCGCACTCACTATTCATGTGTATGGTGGCTCGGATGAGCAAGACGTAGACAACATTGATGTCAAACTCTGTTGTCGTTATATCAAGGAAGTGCCGGCTAACAACAATGACAATGATCGTCATGGTCGAACAAAACGGGCACCACAAACGTATGTATTGGCCAGTTGGAAATTGCCTTATGCGTTTACCATCGGTGCAGGTGAAACCAGAGACTTTAACGTTGAACTGGATGTGCCATGGAATACGCCAGTGACGATCGGAGATGCCAAAGTTTGGCTCGAAACCGGTTTAGATATCGCTATGGCTATCGATCCAACAGACAAAGATATTCTCACGGTCAGACCTGATCCATTGATGGATGGGATTTTTACTGCATTAGAAGAGCAGGGGCTGCGGATCCGTCAAGTTGAGTGTGAAGCGGTGGATGGTTTTGAACTGCCCTTTGTTCAGGAATTTGAATTTGTACCGACCACAGGACCATATCATGGACGTTGGCGTGAGTTAGAAGTTGTTGCGTATCGGACGGAGCAAGAGCTAAAGCTATGGTTTGAAGTTGATCGTCATCGCGATGGTGCAAAAGGCATGCTGGCGAGTCTACTTGGCATTGGCCAACTCAAACGTGAATTGAGTATTCCATTGCATACGTCTGGAGAGAATGCGGGTCAGATGGTGCTGGATTACCTAGACTCTTCCACGTAACAAAAAGTTAAAATATTTTAGCTTACAAGTGTAAGCTAAAAATGCGATACTCTGGAGTAATTCCTCTAATTTTTGCTCCAGAGTGCTCGATTATGTCCTCATCTTCATCTGCTCCTTACAGTGTTAAAGAAGAGATTGCCAATGCCGTCACCCATGGCATCGGAATGATTTTTGGCATTGTTGGTTTAATCTTATTGCTGCTTAAGGCGGTTGAACACAACGCTGATGCACTCACCATTACCAGTATGAGCATTTATGGTGGCAGCATGATTGTGCTGTTTCTTGCCTCAACGCTCTACCACGCAATTCCTATCGAAAAAACAAAACGCGCGCTCAAGACCTTTGATCACTGCGCCATTTATTTATTAATCGCTGGCAGCTACACCCCTTTCTTGTTGGTGAGTTTGCGCACGCCATTGGCAATTGGTCTGATGATTGTGATTTGGGGTATTGCTTTAATCGGCATCATCATGAAAATCGCATTTGTTTATCGCTTCAAAAAGCTATCGTTGATGACGTATCTTTTGATGGGTTGGTTGTCGCTGATCGTGATTTATCAGCTGGCATTAAACCTTGATGTCGGCGGGCTCACGTTACTGGCGGCTGGTGGGATCACCTATTCGCTCGGAGTGGTGTTTTATGTGGCGAAGCGCATTCCCTTTAATCATGCAATTTGGCATGGCTTTGTACTCGCAGGATGCGCTTGCCATTTCTTGGCGATCTACTTTTATGTGGATCCAGTTTAACGGGTGATCACTTCGATAATGCGAGCCGACAGTTTAAATTGTTCGGCGTTTTTCACAGGCAGTTTGATCACTTGTCCTTGCTTCGACTGCTGCGGTCGAAGGTAGGTATCCGCCATTCGTTTGATGGATTTCCACACTGGTACCGTTTCGGTTGCCAGTGGATACCCATCGGCACTCATTAATGTCACTTCTACGGCAACGAAAATGACCGAAGAAGAGCTCTGATTCGTTAAAGACGTGGGGATGTGTAATTCTCCATCTTCATAGCGAGCCGCACCCAATAATACATCCACACCGGAATCAGACAGTTGCATGGTGTTTCTTTCGCTACCCACCGTCACTAGGGTGGTATTCGTTATGATGCTTACCGGTGGAATTGCTGCAACTTGGCTTGTCTCTTTTCCAGATGATGCCGATGCCGCGTGGATATATTGCCAAGTAAAGTCATCATTCAGTTGAACTTGGCGACCATCTGCCAAGGTGACAATTTGTGATGCTAAAACGCATTGACTGGCAAACCAAGTGCCGAGTATCAGCCATTTTTTCATTGTGATTTTCCTTATCTTCGCCAGAAAGCAGGGAAGAAGAGCACAAGTAATGTGAGAATTTCGAGCCTTCCCATTAACATTCCCAAGCTTAGCAGCCATTTTGCCGTATCGGGTAGCGGGGCAAAGTTGCCTGTTGGGCCAATCACGTCCCCCATGCCCGGTCCGACATTGGCGACAGCGGTAATGGCTCCAGAAATGCTGGTTACGGGATCCAGTCCAAGTGCACTCAGTCCACCCGCTAAAACGATGATGGTAATGAAGAAGGTGAGGCCAAAAGCGACCACGGATCGAACAATATCATCATTGACAGGGCGTTGATTGTAGCGCTGGACAAACACACCGGAAGGATGGATGAGCTTCATCATTTGTTTGTTCAATAGTGTCATCGCGATTTGGAAACGGAATACTTTGATACCACCCGATGTAGAGCCAGAACAGGCCCCTGCCATCATCAGAAACGCGAATAACGTCGTCGGTAATGCGCCCCAAGCGGTAAAATCTTCCAGACCAAAGCCTGTGGTCGTGACAACGGAAACAATATTAAACATTGAAACCCGCAGTGCATCCATCATGGCATAACCGTCTCGGATCACCAGCCATCCGGCTACGATCAAGCTTGAGCATAGAAATAGCCAAGTAAAACCACGTACTTGAGCATCACTGACTAAAACATTAAGTCGACGTTTATGCAGAGCGGCGACAAACAGTAAGAATGGTAAACCACCGAGGAACATAAACAGTGTTGCGACCCAATGGGCACCGTTAGAGAAATGGTTCATCGAACCATCTGACGTTGAATAACCGCCGGTCGACAGTGTGGTGAAAGAGTGGTTAATCGCTTCGAATAAGCTCATGCCCGTCAATAAGTAACCGAGTAAGCACAATAGCGTTAAGACCAAATACACAGCGACGATGTTTTTTGCGACGGTTTTCGCTCGTGGGCTGGATTTGTCTGACCAATCTGATGATTCGGTGTGGAACAGCTTCATACCACCAACGTTGAGCATCGGCAGTACCGCCACGGCCATAACAATAAATCCGACACCACCAAGCCATTGCAGGATAGAACGCCAAAGCAAAATGCTCGGCGCCATATTATCTAACCCGCTGAGTACCGTAGAGCCCGTTGTAGTGATGCCAGACATGGTTTCAAAGTAGGCATCGGTAAAGCTGATGTGATTAATAAACACAAAAGGCAAGGCAGCAAAGGCACTGGCAATGGTCCAAACCAAACTGGTGATCAAGAACATATCACGCACACTTAGGCGAAAGTTCTCTGTTCGACCAAAGGTTAGACAACCGAAAGCCGCGATATGGGTGATCAGTATGGCTTTACCAAACTCTAAGAAGCCACTGGTGCCACTAAAAAATGCCACCAGTGTTGGGATGTACATAAATAGGGCTAGTTTGGAAAGCACTAACCCAATAACAAATAAGACAGGACGAAAGTTGACCATACGTCAACACCTTACAATTACAGGAAGAACGGACTAGGCTGGAACAGCGCCTCGACATCTGGGACATATTTCTTGTCCACAAGGAACATCACCACATGATCATCCTGTTCAATAATGGTGCGATCGTGAGCGATCAGTACTTCTTCGCCACGAACAATAGCGCCAATGGTGGTACCTGGCGGCAGTTTAATATCGCCAATGGCACGACCCACAACTTTGGAGGTGGTTTCATCACCGTGAGCAATGGCTTCAATCGCTTCTGCTGCGCCGCGGCGTAATGAAGATACATTGACGATGTCAGCACGGCGAACGTGGGTGAGCAGTGCCGAAATCGTGGCCTGTTGAGGAGAGATCGCCACATCAATTACGCCACCTTGCACTAAGTCGACATAGGCTCCGCGTTGGATCAATACCATGGCTTTCTTCGCGCCCATCCGTTTGGCGAGCATGGCTGACATGATGTTGGTTTCGTCTTCGTTAGTCAGCGCGATAAACACATCCACCTGATCGATGTTTTCTTCTGTCAGCAGTTCTTGGTCGGCAGCATCACCACAGAACACGATGGTATTTTCCAGCTCTTCAGAAAGTTTTTCGGCGCGCTGGTAGCTGCGTTCAATCAGCTTAACGCTGTAAGTTTGCTCTAAGCGTTTAGCAAGGCTGGCCCCGATGTTACCACCACCGACGATCATAATTCGGCGATAAGGGCGTTCTAGCCGTTGCAGCTCACTCATCACGGAGCGAATGTGGTTACTGGCCGCGACAAAGAACACTTCGTCATCGGCTTCAATCACTGTGGTGCCTTGAGGGCGAATCGGTCGACCTTGACGGAAGATAGCCGCTACGCGGGTATCAATATGTGGCATATGCTCACGCAGTGCAGAGAGCGCATTCCCTACAAGCGGTCCACCATAGTAGGCTTTTACAGCGACAAGGCTAACTTTTTGATCCGCAAAACTGACCACTTGCAATGCACCGGGGTACTGGATTAAGCGCTCAATATAGCTAGTTACAAGCTCTTCTGGTGCGATTAAGTGATCAACCGGTACGGCCCCAGATTGGAATAGGGCTTCTTTTTCGGTCAAATATTGTGGTGAGCGAATACGTGCAATGCGATTTGGAGTGTTAAACAAAGAGAAGGCGACCTGACACGCTGCCATGTTGGTTTCGTCCATGTTGGTCACGGCGACTAACATGTCGGCATCTTGTGCGCCTGCCTCGCGCAGCACATCTGGGTGGCTGGCGTAGCCGTTTACAACACGTAAATCATATTTATCTTGTAACTCGCGTAAGCGGTCACTGTCTTTATCCACTATGGTGATGTCGTTGTTTTCGCCAACGAGGTTCTCAGCCAGTGTACCACCGACCTGACCTGCACCAAGAATGATGATTTTCATACTGTTTTCTCTATGTTTACCACTGTTTATTCCCCAGAAAACATGGGGAGGCACTCAGAGTGAGCGCCAATGTTTGGTTTACTGCTTGCGCAGTACCGCGTAGTAGAAGCCATCCATATCGTCTTCACCCGGTAGGATTTGTCGTCCTGGGTTTTCGCGCTCGGACCCTTGAAGCTGAGCTTCTGGGGTACGCTCTAGGAATGCTTTAACCTGATCGCGGTTTTCCTGTGGTGTGATGGAGCATGTTGCGTAAACCAATGTACCGCCGGGTTTTAGCTGTTGCCACATCGCATCTAAAATTTCACTTTGCAATTCGGCCAGCGCTTTAATGTCTTCTGCTCTGCGTAGCCACTTGATGTCTGGGTGACGACGGATCACACCAGTCGCTGAGCAAGGCGCATCCAGTAGAATGCGATCAAATTGCTCCCCTTGCCACCAATCTTTTGGTTTACGTGCGTCACCGCAAATTACCTGCGCTGTTAGGTTTAAGCGCTGCAAGTTGTCGTGCACCCGTTTCAAACGGTTTTCATCACAATCAATCGCAACAACTTGAGCATTTTGGGTTCGCTCTAATATGTGAGCCGTCTTGCCCCCCGGTGCGGCGCAGCAATCAAGAATAAGTTCGCCATCTTGTGGCTTTAGGTAGTCAATCGACAGTTGTGCCGCCGAGTCTTGTACTGATACCCACCCTTTTTCAAAACCCGGTAGGTTGTACACGTCACATGGTGTGGCTAACTTGATGGCGTCTTCAGCTTGTGAGTGCGTGGTGTGCTCAATGCTTGCATTGTTGAGGAGTTGAGCATACTCATCACGTGTATGGTGCTGGTGGTTTACGCGCAGCCACATTGGCGCTTTGTTGTTATTGGCTTCAACAATGTTTTCCCACTGCTCTGGATAGGCTTGTTTGAGCAGCTTAAGTAGCCAGCCTGGGTGACCGTATTTGCCTGCATCATGGCTAACCGCAAATGCGTCCAACTCTTCTTGGCTGCGTTGATAGTTGCGTAGCACGGCGTTGATCAAACCACGTAATCGAGGCCCTTTCAGTGCCTTAGTTCCCTCAACAGTTTCCCCTACGGCCGCATGCGCTGGAATACGCATAAAGCTGAGTTGATAAATTCCCACTAAGATCAGGTGATGGAAAACGCGTTGTTTGCCTTTGAGTGGCTTATCCATCAATTGACCGGCGATAGACTCTAAACGAGGTAGGTAGCGTAGTGCGCCGTAGCAAATCTCTTGCAGCAGTGCATGATCGCGGGGTTTGATGTGTTGTTGAGCCGCAGGAAGAGCGTTGGAAAGTGACTGACCTTTATCGACAACCTGAAAAAGGACATTGGCCGCAGCAGCGCGAACATTCATAAGATCACCATAAAAATATGAGGGCATCTCTGCCCTCTAAAAGTTCTGATAAATTAAGGATTATTCGGATTCAATGGAGCTAAGTACGCTGCCAACTTCAAACCAGTTAGCGCGTGCATTGAGAATATCCTGTACTGGCATGGCTTTTTTGCCCGGCACTTGTAATTGCTCTAGCACTAAAACACCTTTACCCGTTGCGACATAGATACCGCTTTTATCCGCTTGGATAATGGTACCAGCAGGTTTTGTGCTGTCTTGCTCAGCTACATGGCTTTGCCAGACTTTAATGCTGTTCTCTGCCGCCTCAAAGTGGCTCATCGGCCATGGGTTAAAGGCGCGAATGCAGCGTTCTATATGTTCTGCGTCATCGTGCCAGTTGATGCGTGCTTCTTCTTTGCTTAGCTTTTTCGCGTAGTTCGCCAGCTCATCATTCTGCTTTTCAGGAACGGCTTTACCTTCCGTGATATCTGCTAAACATTCGACTAATGCATCTGGGCCAAGCTCAGCCAATTTCTCATACATGGTTGCGCTCGTGTCGGTGGCTTCGATAGGCAAGGTTGCAATCTTAAGCATATCGCCAGTATCTAGACCAATATCCATCTGCATGATGGTGACGCCTGTCTCTTTATCTCCCGCCCAAATTGAGCGTTGAATCGGCGCTGCACCACGCCAACGAGGTAAAATAGAACCATGAACGTTGATACAACCAAGCTTTGGTGTATCGAGTACCGCTTGAGGAAGCAATAGGCCGTAAGCCACAACAACCATAAGATCTGCATTGAGGTCAGCAAGCGCTTGCTTTGCTTCATCTGATTTGAAGTTTTCTGGTTGGTAAACCGGAATATTATGCTCAAGGGCAATGTTCTTCACTGGGCTTGCCGTCAGTTTTTTACCACGACCTGCAGGGCGATCTGGCTGTGTGTAAACAGCAATAACTTCATGCTCCGAAGACAACAACGCCGCCAAATGACGGGCGGCGAAATCCGGAGTACCAGCAAAAACAATTTTTAATGGTTTGCTCAAGGTACATTCCTTTTGTGAGTTAGCGGTTAAGCTCTGTTTGCGTTTTTCTCGTTGTAGCGCTTAATTTTGGCTAGCTTGTCTTGAATGCGCTTACGCTTCAGAGGCGAAAGGTAATCGACAAAAAGTTTGCCTTCTAAATGGTCAAGCTCATGCTGCACACAAATCGCTAATAGATCGTCAGCATCAAAGGTGTACTCTTTGCCATCGCGATCTAGGGCTTTAACGCTTACTTCCGCTGCGCGAGGAACCAGCGCTCTAGCTCCTGGGACAGAAAGACAGCCTTCTTCAATGCCATCTTCACCGCGTTTTTCCGTGATCTCTGGGTTGATCAGAACTCGTGGTTCATCACGGGTTTCAGAAATGTCGATCACGACAATACGTTGGTGAATATCAACCTGAGTTGCTGCTAGGCCAATACCTTCTTCGTCGTACATGGTTTCTAGCATGTCATCGACGATTTTTTGGATCTCTGGAGTCACGGCTTCTACTGGCTTTGCCACGGTACGAAGACGATCATCTGGGAATGTTAATACTTGTAATACAGACATATACACTCGAAATGTTGAACTGTGCCGAATCAGGATAAACCTCGTTGGCTCAATTCTAGACATTTTACAACCCAAATGACAGCATCATTACGTTTTTTGAACAGGTTTCTCTTTCTTTGCCCGGGTTTGGGCTGAGACCTTTTTACTCACAATGTAGTTAAGCTAGCCAAGGATTTGCAGGTATGTCTCGTATTTTGAGTTATTCCGCCAGTACATTACTTTCATTAGTTATGTCCGCCTCAGTATTTGCAGGCGAAAGTGAAGCACCTCTAACCGTCAAGGAGGATGCCCCTAAAACCTATACCGTGATTAAAGGGGACACGCTGTGGGATATTTCGGCGATGTATCTTGATAGCCCTTGGCTCTGGCCTCGCTTGTGGCAAGTTAACCCGGATATCGACAATCCACATTTGATCTATCCCGGAGATAAGCTGAGTTTGATTTGGCGTAATGGCCAGCCTGTCTTGAGCTTAAAGTCGATGGTGAAGCTAAGCCCCAAAGTTCGTGTTTTGGAAAAAGAGGCGGTACCGACGCTTAATAAAGGTCTTGTACTTCCTTATCTCGAATCGGATCGTTTGATCGACAAAGCTGAGCTGGATAAAAGCGAACGCGTTTTGGGTTCAAGTAAAGGTAAAAAATATCTAACGCAACAAGAGCTGCTATACATCAGTGGTAGTCATACACATACAGAATGGAGCATTTATCGTCCGGTTGCAGAGTTTGAGCGCGGTGAGCAGGTGATGATCGCGTTAAAGCGAGTCGCCAGTGCCAAATTGGTCGAATCGGGCGAGGGGATGACAGGCTTGTCTGTACTCAATCAGGTGCAGGAAGTTCAGGTGGATGATATTGCGCTGCCTGATGTGGGTATTGAAATCCTCAATCTTTCAACCACGTTTTACCCAGTACCATCACCTGAGAACAGTGTGGCCCATATCCTAGGGTCTCTGGATGGTAGCCAGTATGTGGGCCAGAATCAGGTTGTTGTGATCGATCGTGGTGAAGAAGATGACTTGCGTCAAGGCAGTATGTTTGAGCTGTATGAGATCGGTAGTCATGTGGTTGGTAAAAAGCATCAGTCACAACAACTGAGTCAAGCAAGTGATGACAAGCTAAAACTACCAGATACCAAAGTGGGTAACTTGATGGTGATCCGCCCATATCTACATTTCAGTTTGGCACTGGTGACGCAGAGTACCCAACCGATTGGTAAAGCAACCGAGGCTCGTGCTCCAATCATCGAAGCAGAGACTGTTGCAGTGGAGCCTGTCGCTGAAAGTGCCAATTAATGCTATGAATCAGCAGGAGTTGAGCGCTTGGTTAACCTTGCATTTTACCCCGGGACTTGGGCCTAAAACGATAAGCAAACTGCGCAGCGCCAATCCATTAACAAAAATCGTGGCTTCTAATGCCACGATTTTGCGTTCTATGGGATTAAAAGAGAAGCAGATCGCATTCATCCATACTCAAGCTGATGCGCTGGTGACATCAGCATTGCAATGGTTGGATGCTATGCCAGATCGCCACATCATCACACTTGAATCACCAGAATATCCACCGCTACTAAAACAAATTCCTGCTGCGCCACCAGTGTTGTTCGTTCAAGGACAAATAGAGTGTTTAATCCAGCCTCAAATTGGTATTGTCGGTAGCCGTAATGCCAGTATTGATGGTCAGCAAGCGGCAACCCACTTTGCTGGAGAATTGGTTGAACAAAATATGATTGTGACCAGCGGTCTGGCGCTTGGGATTGATGGCTTTGCTCATGACGGTGCATTGCGGCGCCAAGGTAAGACGATTGCTGTATTGGGATCTGGCCTTAATCATATTTATCCGGCACGACATAAAAAACTTGCACAGCGTATTTTAGAAAACGGTGCGTTGATTTCTGAATTTCATCCAGATACTAAGCCAAGACCAGAGAACTTTCCGCGCCGAAATCGCATCATTAGTGGCTTGTCGATGGGTGTGCTGGTGGTAGAAGCGGCAGAAAAAAGTGGCTCGTTAATTACAGCGCGCTATGCCGCAGAGCAAAGCCGAGAAGTGTTTGTGGTACCCGGGTCTATTCACAATGTGATGAGCCGAGGTAGTAACCTATTGATAAAACAAGGTGCTTGCCTCGTTCAGAATATTGAAGATATTTTAAATGAAATTGATCACCTGTTAGAGTGGTCTAAATCAGTAACAGTGCCAATTCAAGCTTCACTTTTTGAACAAATTGATAGCAAAGAAGAATTGCCATTTCCTCAGCTGTTAGCTAACGTAGGAAGTAAGGCTACACCAGTTGATATTCTTGCAAGCAGGACCCATATACCTGTTCAAGAAGTCATGATGCAGCTCTTAGAGTTAGAGCTCTTAGGGCATGTTGTTGCAGTTTCAGGTGGCTATATTCGAAAGGGGAGGGGCGAGCTATGATGATGGATATTCTTATGTATCTGTTCGAGACTTACATCCATAGCGATGCGGATTTACAGGTAAATCAGGACGAGCTCGAAGAAGAGCTACAACGTGCTGGTTTTCACCAACAAGACATTTATAAAGCCCTGATCTGGCTTGAAGAGCTAGCTGCGTTGCAGCAAAGTGATGAGCATTCGGCAATTTCTGTCAGCAGTGCAGCGTCAACTCGAATTTATACGAATCGAGAGCGTGAACGCTTGGATATAGAATGCCGTGGCTTTCTAATGTTCCTTGAGCAGGTCAATGTACTTACCACAGAAACTCGAGAAATGGTCATTGATCGAGTCATGGGGTTAGAAACTGATGAATTTGAATTGGATGATCTAAAGTGGATTGTTCTGATGGTGCTGTTCAATGTGCCGGGGAATGAAAACGCTTATACGCTAATGGAAGAGCTGCTGTACACCAAAGAGCAAGGTATCTTGCATTAAGCTGATTTTCCATTATGAGCCATAAAATCGATAACACCTTGTTCAGTGCTCACGAACATGCACTAGAACATGAGCCTTGTCCATCTTGTGGCGGAGAGCTTACTCTTCGCCATGGTAAACACGGTCCTTTTCTGGGCTGTAATCAATACCCTACCTGTGAGTACATACGTCCTTTACATCAAAATGATGGACATATTGTTAAGGAGCTTGGGGTTGCCTGTCCGGAGTGTCAGCATGAACTCGTGTTGCGCCAAGGCCGATATGGCATGTTTGTAGGGTGCAGCAATTACCCTGACTGCCATCATATTGAATCCCTCAACCAGCCCGAACCAGAGCTGTCGGCTCAAGAAAGCCATATGTGTCCTGAGTGTGGTAAAGGTCATTTAGTTGAACGTAAGACACGTTTTGGAAAAGTGTTTTACGCTTGTGATAACTACCCAAAATGCAAGTTTGCGGTGAACTTGCCCCCAGTAAAAGGCCACTGTGAAGTATGTGGCTTCCCTTTGCTGGTTGAGAAGAAGCTAGCAAGCGGTGTTAAGCTGCAATGTGCTAAGCGTAAATGTCAGCACACTCAGCATTCGTAACTCGATTAAAAAAGAAAAGGTCGCATTATGCGACCTTTTCTTCTTTTCTTTTAGTTATATTGACAGAGGTTAGACTCGCCAGCGTTTAGCAAACTCATGCACTGCTGGGTAGGCCGTATCATCTAGCATGTCTGCAAGAGCACATAACTTGCGATTTAGCTCACCAGAATAGTCACCACATACGTTAATGTGTCCCATCTTACGACCGACCCGTTTTTCTTTACCATACCAATGAACGTGTACTCCAGGCTGGTGGTATACCGCTTCTGGTAACGCATCTTCGCCAAGGATATTGATCATCGACGTTTCACGGATCAGCTTTGTGCTGCCTAAAGGCATGCCACACACAGCGCGTAGGTGGTTCTCAAACTGACAGGTTTCTGCCCCTTGTTGTGTCCAATGACCTGAATTGTGTACGCGTGGTGCAATTTCATTCACTAGCAAAGAACCGTCTACATCAAAGAATTCTAATGCCAGTACGCCCACATAATTTAAACTCTCAGCAACAGCAGTAAACATTTGTTGCGCTTGAGCCTGTAGCTCAGGTGCGTCGATGGCCGTTGACAGACTCAATACCCCATTTGTATGGATATTTTCCGCCAGTGGATAGACTTCAATGGCTCCATCTTTACCTCGCGCCCCCACCAAAGAGACTTCTCGACTAAATGGAACAAACTCTTCAGCAACAATTGCCTGGGTCGGTGTCGCCGCGATACATTCCGCGATTTCCATCCAGATAGCATCGGTTTGGGTAGCATCTTTTAAACGCCATTGGCCTTTACCATCGTAACCACCCAAAGCGCTTTTGAGTACCATAGGCATACCCACATGCTCAATTGCACGATCAAAGTCTTCGCGTGTTTGGATGACATAGTATTGGGCATTACGCACATGTGCGTGATCAAGGAGTGCTTTTTCTAAACGGCGGTCGCCGCCAGCTTTAATTGCTTCTGTGCTGGGTAAAAACTTACCACTCGCTTCACAAACACCAAGTACATCATGTGGGATATGTTCAAATTCAGCGGTGATCACATCCACTTGTTTAATGGCGTTTTCTAGGCTGTGGCCAAGTACATGCTGAGTAAGTGGGTGAACTACATGACCGCTTGTGACATCGTAAGCGGAAATTTGAATATTGAGTGGAGCTCCTGCCAATGACATCATTCGAGCGAGTTGACCAGCACCTAAAACCAGTACATGCATGGGATTAATCCTCGGCTGGGTTTGGATTGGCAAGTACGGTCTCCGTTTGCTCACTTCGGAAAGCTTCAACTTTAGCCATAATAGCCTCATCATGAGTGCCGAGAATTTGCGCCGCTAAGATCCCGGCGTTTGCAGCACCAGCTTCACCAATGGCAAGTGTTCCAACAGCAATGCCTTTTGGCATTTGTACGATTGAAAGTAGAGAATCCATGCCTTTTAAAGCCCGTGATTGGACGGGAACGCCAAGTACGGGAATACTCGTGAATGCAGCAGCCATACCCGGTAGATGAGCGGCACCGCCAGCGCCAGCAATAATGACTTTAATACCACGCTCTTTAGCGCTGGAAGCATAATCGGCAAGAAGTTGAGGAGTACGGTGTGCAGAAACTACTTTTGTTTCGTAAGGTACGCCAAATTGATCTAGCATGTCAGCGGCCAGCTTCATGGTTGGCCAGTCAGATTTTGAACCCATGATGATACCAACTTTCATCTCAAACTCCTTCAAGCTACAAAATTGGGTGAGCAGATAAATTTTGTGGGCATTATACGGGGTTTTTAGTCTTAAGCAAACGTTTGCGCGCTTGGTCTAATTTAGGTTGATACATTTTATAAACAAATAGATTTAGTCTCTTTGGTTGATTATTTGTAAACTTAACAACATAACAGCGAATAAAGACATAGGAAGTACTTGGTGGATAACTTTGAACAAGCACTCAACGCACTCCAACAAGGAGAAGTAATCGCCTACCCGACAGAAGGGGTATTTGGGGTAGGGTGTGATCCGGACAACCCTGAAGCCATCCAAAAATTGCTGACTCTTAAGCAGCGTCCAGTAGAAAAAGGTCTCATTTTGATTGCTGCCAGCTACGAGCAGCTATTGCCATATATTGATGAAACCCAGTTGACCGCTGAGCAGCTAAGCACCGTGCAAGCTACGTGGCCTGGCCCTGTGACTTGGATTATGCCATGTAGTGATAAGGTATCTCATTGGGTTTCTGGGCAATTTGATTCAATTGCAGTGCGCGTAACGGATCATCCTTTGGTGCAAAAAATGTGTAATGCGTTTGGAAAGCCGCTAACCTCTACCAGTGCCAATCTTACTGGGCAACCTCCTTGTATGACGACAGAAGAAGTTGAATTGCAATTAGGTGAGCGACTTGTGGCGATCTTACATGGTGAAACCAGTGGTCGTAACAAACCCAGTGAAATTCGCGACGCCAAAACATCCCAAATATTAAGACAGGGTTAACTCTGCATTTTTAAGGTAAGGAAAGCATGTCAACAATCGATAAACACGCCGTAAAACAGTTTCTAATGGAGCTCCAAGACACCATTTGCCATCAATTGGAGCAAGAGGATGGCCAAGCGGAGTTTATCGAAGATGCTTGGCATCGAGAGCCGGGAGATAAGCTAGGAGGAGGCGGTCGATCTCGTGTTATGCGTGAAGGTGCCGTTTTTGAGCAAGGTGGTGTGAACTTTTCTCATGTGGTTGGAAAAGAAATGCCAGCTTCAGCGACAGCGCATCGTCCTGAGTTGGCTGGGCGCCGTTTCGAGGCGATGGGGGTTTCCTTAGTCATGCACCCCAAAAATCCTTATGTGCCCACTTCTCACGCTAACGTGCGTTTCTTCATTGCCGAAAAAGAAGGCGAGGCACCAATTTGGTGGTTTGGTGGTGGGTTTGACCTAACGCCATTCTACCCCTTTGAAGAAGACTGCCAATTCTGGCATAACACTGCAAAAGAGCTGTGTGAACCATTTGGGCATGATGTTTACTCTGAACACAAGGCTTGGTGTGATAAGTACTTTTACTTACCACACCGTGAAGAAACACGAGGTGTCGGTGGTCTATTTTTTGATGATCTGAATCAATGGCCATTCGACAAGTGTTTTGAATATATAAAAGCCGTTGGTCATGGCTACACCGCAGCTTACCTGCCAATCGTTGACCGCCGTAAAGAGACACCCTATGGAGAACGTGAGCGCCAGTTCCAGCTGTATCGGCGAGGCCGCTATGTGGAGTTTAATTTAGTCTATGATCGCGGAACGCTATTTGGTTTGCAAAGTGGTGGACGAACAGAATCCATCTTGATGTCGATGCCGCCTTTAGCTCGATGGGAATATGGTTATCAAGTTGAATCAGGTTCCGCTGAAGCTGAGCTTTACGAGCATTACCTCAGACCACGAGATTGGTAACACTTTCCTCCTGATATGAAATAGTGATAGGGTCAACTAAGTTAAGTTGACCCTTTTGCATTTTGGTAGGTAAGGATATGACACAGCAAGTAGACCGTTATGCCGTTTTTGGTAATCCGATTGGACACAGTAAATCGCCTTTTATTCATACGTTATTTGCTCGTCAAACAAATCAACCATTGATCTACAGTGCTGAGTTGGCGCCTGTTGGTGAGTTTTCCAGTGCTGCTAAAATGTTTTTTGCTACGGGCGGTAAAGGTTGCAACGTTACCGTACCATTCAAAGAAGAAGCGTATCAGTTTGCAACCCGTCTGACAGAACGTGCTCAGCTTGCGGGCGCGGTGAATACACTCAAGAAGCTAGATGATGGTGACATCATTGGTGATAACACCGATGGGGAAGGGTTGGTTCAAGATTTACTACAACATCAAGTTCCCCTTGAAGGCGCACGAATATTACTGATCGGTGCAGGCGGCGCGGCAAGAGGTGTTATCAAACCATTAATCGATCAAAAACCATCTCAAATTATAATCACCAACCGCACACTTGCTAAAGCGCAGCAACTTGCAGAGTTATTCTCCCCTTTCGGGAAAATAGAGGCTGTAGCGATGGAAGACATTACAGACAGCTTTGATGTAGTGATTAACTCGACGTCTGCAAGTTTAAGTGGTGATGTACCAGCGATCTCCAACCACATATTCGCTACACATACCTATGCCTACGACATGATGTATGGTTCTGGTCAAACTGTCTTTAATCAATGGGCTTTGGAGAGCGGCGCAGGAGCGGCTTATGATGGTCTTGGCATGCTAGTTGGTCAAGCGGCAGAAAGCTTTATGTTGTGGCGAGGATTAAGGCCAGGTACAAAACAAGTTTTACGAGAATTGCGTAAGAACTTAGAAGGTATTTAACGTGAATCAGTCAATCTTATTTCCTGACATTCAATCATGGGATGCGGAGCTACGGACAATCCGATTTCCTGCTCAATACAGTGGTGCGCTTATAGAGTGCATACTCACAAGCGCAGAGCTGGAAAAAATAGCGGGTACAAAAATAGAGGGGGAACAGCAAGCCCTTGAGATTTTCAACCAAAACCGTTTTGAGATTGAGGAGCTTGCCGAAACACTGATCGAAGAAGAAGTATTTACACCGGAAGGTGTTATTGAGGTGGTTAGTTAAGCTCTTTTACTTGGTTTAAATAATCATCTTTATTTTGTACATAATTGTCGGCAGACTTTTGTAAGAAAGCTCGTTCTTTGTCAGTTAAAAGGCGAGCTTTCTTTACCGGACTACCTACATAAAGGTAGCCACTCTCTAAGACCTTACCCGGTGGAACCAAACTTCCAGCACCAACCATCACATCTTGTTCGATAATTACAGCATCCAAAACAATTGCCCCCATTCCCACTAGAACTCGATCTTTGATGATGCAGCCATGCAGCATGACTTTATGACCAACAGTAACGTCATTACCAATAATCAATGGATAACCATTAGGGTTCTCCTTATTTTTATGAGTAACGTGTAAGACACTGCCATCTTGAATATTAGTGCGTTTACCAATGTGGATGTGGTTAACATCACCTCTTGCCACGACTAAAGGCCAAATACTGGAATCATCCCCGATTTTAATGTCACCCACTAACATCGCGCTACTGTCTATATATACGCGTTGGCCGATTTGCGGTTGGATACCTTTGTAACTGCGTAGTGAGCTCATTTTTTATCCTTTATTAGTAGTGTTCTAGCCTATTACGACATAGAAAAGTAATGAAAATAGGTACTTTTGAATAGAAAATACTCAAACAGCAAAAAAATCAAAAAAAACTGCAAAAAGGGCTTGCCAATGTGATGGTGATCTCTATAATGCCCCCTCGCTGACACGGCAACGCTTCGAAAGAAACGAAAGCCAAGCCAGCAGGTCAATTAGCCAAGCGGAAACGCCTTGAAAAAAGTTTGAAAAAAGTGGTTGACACTAAACTTTATCTCGCTAGAATGACCGCCTCTTCCGAAGTGATGTGAGTCACAAAGAAGAAAAGCTCTTTAACAATATAAACCTATCAATCTGTGTGGGCACTCGTTGATGATAATCCAATTAGAAGCTTCGGCTTC